>JAYVST010000658.1:0-7829 GCA_043775255.1 Burkholderiales bacterium | reverse complement strand
CCACTTCGGCGCCGCGCGCGTGGCCACCACGCCGGCACGGTTGAGCACGCCCGGCACCCGAATGGCCTCACCCTTCATGCAGGCCGCGTAGCCTTCTTCTGCCACCTCCTCCACCCGGCCGACGAGGAAGCCCGGCAGCTTCGTGAGCTGTGCGTTCGCGTCTGCCGCTCGCTCGAGCATGTCGGTGGCGGTGATGCCGGGGCATAGCGCGGTGACCGTGACGCCGCTGCCCTGCAATTCCTCCGACAGCGACTCGGAAAGCGAAAGCACGTAGGCCTTGGTGGCCGCGTAGGTTGCGAGCATGGGGACCGGCTGAAACGCGGCGATCGACGCCACATTCAATACCCGGCCGTGCCCGCGCTCGACCATCGGCGGCACGAAGTGCGCGAGCATGGCGGTGACTTGCCTCTGTTGGCGACGTCAACCCGCGATCGGTTGCGAGAACAACGCGCCGGTCATGGCATGGTCATCGATACGTCGATGGCCTACGACACCTGAGTGAGCACCGGTGTGGGCGCCGCGTACGCACTTTCAGCGTCGCCGCGCTCTTGCCGAGGCACTGCATCCTTGCCGAGGCGCCGCACTCTCGCCGTGGCGCCGCACTCTCGCCGTGGCGCCGCGCTATTTCTCCTGCGCGGCCCGGTCGCGCAGCACCTTGCGGTTGATCTTTCCGGCCGGCGTCTTGGGCAGTTCAGCGACGAACTCGATCTGGCGCGGATATTCGTGCTGCGACAACTGCGTCTTCATGAAGGTCTGGATCTCCTCGGCCGGCGCGGCGCCGCCGCGCGCGACGATATAGGCACGCACTACCTGGCCGCGCAGGGCGTCGGGCACGCCGATCACTGCCGCCTCCAGAACCGCCGGATGTTTCATCAGACTGTTCTCGATTTCCACCGCGCTCATGGTCCAGCCGGCCGAGATGATGACGTCGTCGGAGCGGCCTTCGTGGAAGAAGTAGCCGTCGGCGTCGCGGCGGCCGCGGTCCTTGATGTAGAACCACTCGCCTTTTCTCTTGACGGCGATTTCGCCCGATTCGCCGGCCGGCAATTCACGACCTTCGCGGTCGATGATGGCCACCTCCCAGCCCGGCACGGGCTTACCGAGCGAGCCGGGCTTGACGTGATAGTCCTTGAAACCGGGGTAGTTGGCGATCACCACGCCCACCTCGGTGGTGCCGTACATGCTGCAGGCCGGGCTGCCCAGGGTGCGTTCGACCCAGGCCGCGGTGTCGTCGTCGATCGGCTCGCCGGTGAACGAGATTTTCGGCAGGGCCAGGTCGCCGGGTTGCAACAGGCCGGCATGGCGGATCATGCGGAATACCGTGGCCGCAGCGGCGAAGTTGGTGATGCGCAATTCACCCAGCGCCTCGATGATGCGCGCCGGATCGAAGCGGCCCGAATACGCGCCGATGTGAATGCCCAATGCGAGCGGCGCGATGGTGCCATGCCACAGGCCGTGGCCCCAAGCCGGGGACGAAGGGCAGAAATAGCGGTCCGCGGGTTGCAGCCCGACCCCGTAGAGCGCGGCGATCATCAGGGTGACCACGGCGCGGTGCGAGTGCCTGACCGCCTCCGGCAACTCGCGCGTGGTGCCCGAGGTGTACTGGAAGATCGCCAGATCGTTGGCCGCCGTAGCGGGCGTGAACTTTGCGGTCTCAACCGAGAGTTCGGCCCAGAACGCGGCATCTACCCGCACCACGCGGATGGCCGGAAACTGCGCCGCCAGCGCGGCGGGATCGCCGTCGACCAACAGCACGGCGGGCTTGCAGTCGTTGACGCGCAAGGCCAGGCCCTCGGGACCGAACAGGGTGAATAGCGGCACGCCGATGGCGCCGCGCTTGACCGCGCCGAACATGCCGACATAGAACCCCAACGAAGGCTCCATCATCACGGCCACACGCTCGCCCTTGGCAACGCCGCGCCGCGCCAGCCAGTTCGCGAAGCGGCCCGTGAGGTCCGCCAGCTTGGCGAAGTCGTGGTGCTCGATGCGGCCGTCGGCGAACTTGATGCTCACCGCGCGCCCGCGGCCAACGTGACGGTCGAGGCATTCGTGCGCCAGGTTCATGCGCTCCTGGTTGCCGTCGAACAGCTGCCACAGCTTGTCCCAGGAAAACGCGGCTGCCGCCTCGGGCTGGGAACGGATCTCTGCAATGTTGGTCATGCGGTGTCGATTCTTCGATGAGGGTTGGGTATCAGGCGATGACGCCATCGACTTTCAGCCGTGCCATATCGGCCTGGGTGCGCGTGCCGGTCCAGCGCGCCAGCGGTGCCGCCCCCCGCCATGGCACGCCCGGCACTTTGATGGTCCCATGGGTCGGATGCGGAATGTGGCGGAATAACCCGCGCTGCGCGAATTGCGGTGACGCGACTACCTCACCCATGCCGCGCAAGGATTCCATCAGAGCGCCCTCGGAGCGCCTTCGATCCGGTCGATCACGCCGTCATTCTGCAAGCTGTCGAGTTGCGCGACCGAAAGGCCGAGTTCGCGCGAGAGCAGTTCGCGCGTGTGCTGCCCGAGCACCGGCGGCGGCGCCAGCGGCGGCTGGGTGGCGCCGGGAAACTTGATCGGCCGCCCGACCATCCGGATCTCGCCGGCACGCGGATGCAGGGCCGTCACCACCATGTCGCGCGCCTGCGCTTGCGGATGGGCCAGCGCCGCGCCCACACCCAGCACCGGCGCATTGGGAACATCGGCGGCCGACAGACGTTCCACCCATTCGGCGACGCTGCGCGTGCGCGTCACGGCGCCGATCATCGCGTCGACCTCGATGCGATTGGCCAGGCGCGCGCTGCCGGTGGAAAAGCGGATGTCGTCGGTCCATTCCGGATGTTCCAGTGCGCCGCACAGGCGTCCCCAGAACGCGTGCATCAGGCAGGCGATGATGATCTGGCCGTCGCTGGCGGGAAAGGCCCCGTACGGCACCACGCTCGGATGGCCTGAGCCGACCGGCTTGGGATCGCGCCCGGTGAGAAACGAGAGTTGTGCGACATAGCCCAGCATGCTCAGCAGGCCGTCCTGCAGGCTGATGTCCACCATCCGCCCGCGCCCGGTCGCATGGCGCTCGTGCAGCGCCGACAGGATGCCGATGGCGCCGAAAATGCCGCCGCCCAGATCGCCCATGGGCGCGCCCACCTTGACCGGCGTGCCGCCGGTTTCGCCGTTGAAGCTCATGATGCCGCTCATGGCCTGCGCCACGATGTCGAACGACGGCTTGTCGCGATAAGGTCCGGTGAGGCCGAACCCGCTCACCGCGCAATAGATCAGGCGCGGGTTGATCGCCGCCAGCTTTTCATAGTCGAGGCCCAGGCGCTGCATGACACCGGGGCGGAAATTCTCCACCAGCACATCGGCCTTTGCCACCAGGCCACGCAGGAGATCGGCGCCGGCCGGCTTCTGCAGGTCGATCACCAGGCTTTTCTTCTGCCGGTTGAGCGCCATGAAGTAGTGGCTTTCGCCGCCCAGATGCGGCGGAAAGGTGCGCGTCTCGTCACCCTGTCCCGGAATCTCGATCTTGAGGATCTCGGCGCCGAGATCGCCCAGGAGCTGGGTCGCGAAGGGCCCTGCGAGCACGCGCGACAGGTCGAGCACCTTGAGGCCGCCGAGCGGCCCGGGCCAGGCCGGGGCCGCCGCGTCGCTGCTTGGTCCGCTCATGCGGTCGGCAGTTCGACTTCCGCGTAGCCCTTGATGGATAGGGCGCCGTCCTGGTTGGCGCCCACCACCTCGCACTGCACCAGATGGCGCTCGCCGTCGATTTTCTTGCCGGTGACCGTGCCGTTGCACCAGACGGCGTCGCCCACCGGGTTGTGGCGCCGAATCTGCGTGTTCAGGCGGCGCAGGAAGCCGTCGTCGCCGATCCAGTCGGTGAGCATGTGGGCAATCCAGGAGACCCGTTCCGGCCCGAAATCATAGGCCGCCGGCACACCCACGGTGCGGGCGAAGTCGTTGTCCCAGTGCACCCGCACCGGTGGCTCGGGCACATTCTGCTGATTGCGGGGCGCCAGTTTCTTGTGGCGGTCGTAGTACTGAAACGCCTGACGATGATTGCGGATCGCGTAATTACCCCAGGCCTGCATGAAGGCCACCGCGGACGTCACCGTGTAGGGCCCCTTGAGCACCGGATCGATCGCGTCGCCCACCTTGACGTCCTGCCACAGGCGCTTTTGCGCGCCGCGCGGTTTCTCCTGACGGTACTGCTCGAAGTAACGCTCCATCTCGGCTTCGGTGGAAACACGCATCTGCTCGAGCGATTTTTCGTACTTGGTGCCGGATTCGCGCGCGGTGTCGCGCTCGGTGCGAAAGCACCAGGAATCGGCCTCGGCCAAAAGGGTGTCCTTCTGGTCGTAGAACTTCACGTGGTAGATCTGCTGGAACGAGCGGCCGGCGAAGCGGGTCTTGTGCTCGACCATGTCCTTCAATGCCGCCACGGTGCGCATCTTCGTGCCCACGCGGATCGGCTCGAACCAGCGCCAGTCTGTACCGGCGAACATCGCGTGCACGCCGGCCAAGCCTTCGACGGCGCCGCTGACCGAATTTTCGGTCGAATATAGGATGGTGGGCGGCGCCAGTTGCCCGCCCCAGCGGGTGCGCGCGGCATAGTCTGCATCGAGCCAGAGCGGATTGTCGTCGCCGATGGCGCAGGCGAAATTGCGCGACGCGTCGTCGTTGATTTCCCGGTAAAACGGCGCGGTGACGCGCGACAGCGGCTTGCCGATGCGGGAACGCAAGTCGGCAACGGCCTCATCGGTGATTTTTGAGAATGCCATTCTCGGAGCTCCTGGGTTCGATGAATCAAGAGAAAAAAGCCAAGCGGACAACTTTTGTGCGGACCGGCAGGTGACAAGCCGCCAATTCCAAGTATAGAATGGTTATTCTTCTAATACAATAGCCGACATCCGCTTTCCGGACCGCTGCCCGGACTGCTGCCCGGACTGCTGCCTGGAGACTCCGCAATGGCCTTGCCGCTTCACGGTGTGCGTGTGCTCGAACTGGGCGATTTCCTTCCGACCGCCTTTTGCTGCATGCAACTGGCCGACTTCGGCGCCGAAGTCATCCGCGTGCAGGCGCCGGCCCAGGCCGGCGCCGGGCGCCGCGCCGAACAGGCAGCGCAGGTGCCGGCGGAGACGCGTTCGCCGTTCCAGGCCGATCCGCTGTTCGACAGCACCGGCCGCAACCGCCGCTCGATCATGCTCGACCTGAAGAGCGCAGAGGGCCAGGACGTCGGGCGCCGCTTAGCCGACCGCTGCGATGTTCTGGTCGAAGGCTTTCGCCCCGGCGTGATGGGTCGCCTCGGCATGGACTACGAAACCTTGGGCGCACGCAATCCGCGCTTAGTCTATTGCTCGGTGTCGCTGTTCGGGCAGAACGGTCCGTATCGCGACTGGCCCGGGCACGACCCGCTGGGCCTGGGCATCGCCGGCCTGTTCCACTTGAACAGCGACCCGCCGGACAACGTGCCGCGCCTGATCGGCAGCCCGATCGGCGACGTAAGTTCGGGCCTGCATGCGACCATCGGCATCCTGATGGCGCTACGCGAGCGCGACGGCAGCGGCGCCGGACAGCATGTGGACATCGGCATGCTCGATTCAAGCCTGGATTTCTCCATCCTAGCCTCCATGCAGGCCCTGCAGGGCACCACCGTGCCGCGCCTGAACCGGCCCAACCCGGTGTCGGGCATCTGGCAGACCGCCGACGGCAAATACCTGTGCACTACCAACCTTGAACCGCACCACTGGGCCAATTTCTGCCGCGGCATCGGCATGGAAGAACTGATCCCGTTGCGCTACGACCGCGCGCGCCGCGAAGAGCTGTTCGTGAGCGTGCGCGAGCGCATGCGCACGCGCACGCGCGATGAGTGGCTGGCGATTTTCCATGGCCCGCACGAAAGCCAGGCCGCGCCGGTCAACGAGATCCACGAGGTGTTCGACGACCCTCATGTGCGCGCGCGCGACATGGTCATCGACAGCACCGATGCCGCCGGTGGGCGTGGGCGCCAGCTCGGCTTCTCGGTCAAGCTCGGACGCACGCCGGCGCAGTTGCGCCATGTGGCACCCCTGCCGGGCGCCGATACGCGCGCTCTGCTGGCCGAGCTTGGCTACGCCGATGCGGAAATCGCCGCGCTTCTGGCAAGCCGGGCAGCCGGCGCGCCGGGCGCGGCCTGAGCAGCATTGCGCACAACAAGAAGCCGACGGCCTGCAACGGGATGGCCCGAGAGCACCGATAAACTGCGACCAAGGGGACAACACATGAAAACAGCGCTGGTGATCGGCGGCACCGGCCCGACCGGCCCGTTCATAGTCAACGGCCTGATCGATCGCGGCTATGAAGTCACCATCTTCCACAGCGGCTTCCATGAGGTGGAGTTCAAGCGCGAGATCGAGCATATCCACAACGACCCGCATTTCCCCGAGACCTTCGAGGCGGCGCTGGGCAAGCGCCAATGGGATCTCGTGATCTTCGGCTACGGCCGCCTGAAACTGGCCGCCGACCTGCTGCGCGGCCGCACCGGCCGCCTGATCGCACTCGGCGGCGCTACCGGAACCGCCGCCGGCCCGCAGGACCCCGGCTGGGGACCGCTGGGCCAGCATGTGAATGTGGACGAAGCATCGACCGTGCTGGAAACCGATGCGGTGCGCAACAAGTTCGGCTTGCGCATGGCCGAAGCCGAAACCGCATTGTTCGAAGCGCATCGCGCCGGCCACTACAACGCCACCTATATCGGCTACCCGATCCTCTACGGCCCGCGCCAGCCGGGCCCGCAGGACTGGTCCATCGTGCGCCGCGTGCTCGACGGCCGGCGCCAGTTCATCATCGCCGACGGCGGCATCAAGGTGGAGAGCCGCGCCTATGTGGAAAACGCGGCGCATGCGACGCTCCTGGCAGTGGACAAGCCGGAGGTCTCGGCCGGCCGCCGCTACACCGTGGCCGACGCAAAGCTCTACACCATGCGCCAACGCATCGAGGCCATCGCGCGGCACCTCGGGCATGAATTCGAATTCATCGACATGCCCTGGGACTTGGCCCTGCCCTGCCATGTGCTGTGGCGCCATTCGCGCACCCACCGCATTCGCGATACCCATCGGGTACGCGACGAGCTGGGCTTTCGCGATCCAGTCGCCGCCGACGAGGCCATGCGCCGCACCATCGACTGGCTGGTCGCCAACCGCCCGACGCCGGACGACGAGGCCGAGCAACAGCTGGGCGACCCGTTCGACTACGCGCGCGAAGACCGGCTGATCGCCGACTGGCAGGCATGGCGGCAGAAGCTGCCGGCGCCGGACTATCCGCTGCCGCCGCCGGCGCATATCTATCGCCATCCGAAACGCCCCAACGAGCCGTGGCAGCGGCCGCCGGCGCAGCCGCGCGACGCCACTTACCGGCCCTATTGATGGGCGCAGAAACCGTGCGGATGCGCGCATGAAAATGCTCGACGGCGGCGCGCTCGATCTGCGCGCGATGACCTTCAGGCAACGCGCCCGCGCGCTGATTGCGATCGCCACACTGGAACATCGCGCCCCTCTGCAGGAACAGGCAGCCAGGGAAGGACCGACATGACCACGCGCCGCGCCGCGCCATCTCCCGCCGCAGCACCGAGCGCTGCCGCGCCATCGCGCCCAAAGCCCGTTGCCGCGCCTTCCGATCCGTTGCACGCAAGCGCCACCCACCAGGCGCCAGCCGTGGCGCGTGCGGTCGGCATCCTCAAACTCCTGGCCCGGCACAGAGCGCCGCTGGGTGTCAATGCGATTGCGCGCGCGCTCGGCCTGGGCCCCAGTTCCTGCCTGCACATCCTGCGTGCACTGGCTGCCGACGGCATGGTGCAGGCCGACCCGCGC
>JAYVST010000657.1:0-6383 GCA_043775255.1 Burkholderiales bacterium | reverse complement strand
GCCAGCCCCGGCACCATCACCTTGAGGATCGCCTTCGGGTAGGAAAGCCCGAGGGTGCGCGCGGCCTCGATGAGCGTGATGTCGAACAGGGCCAGGCTGGCATGCACGGTGCGCGTGATGTAGGGCAGGGTGATGACAATGTGGCCGACGACGAGCGCCGAAGTGACTTCGCGCAGGCCGATCTCGCGCAATGCCTGAAGCAATGCCACGCCGACCACCAGCCCCGGCATCATCAAAGGCGAGACCAGGAAGGCCAGCACCGCCTCGCGGCCGCGAAAGCGCCCGTGCTCGATGGCGATCGCGCACAGGGTGCCCAGCACCAGCGAGATGGCGGTGGAGGCGAACGCCACCTTGAGCGAGAGGATCAGCGCCGGCACCAGGCCGTCCTTGCGCCCGAGCGCCTCGTACCAGCGCAGTGACCATTCCGGCGGCGGCAGGTTGAACACCGCGGAACTGGAGAACGACACCAGCACCGCCACCAACAGCGGCGCCAGCATGAATACCGCCACCAGCACGGCGAAACCCACCAGGGCGGCGTGGATGAGGCGCTCTGCCTTCATGCGGCGCGTCCCGATTGCAGGCGCTTTGCGAGGAGTGCACTGCCGACCACCACCGCTACCGCGATGGCAAGCAACACCACCGCCAGCGTGGAGCCGGTTTGGCGGTCGCGCATGAAGAGGTAGGAGCGCGCTATCAGCGTCGGCAGGGTTTTGTATCGGTCGCCCACCAGGAGCGACGGGATCACGTACATCGACACCGCCATCGAGAACACGAATGCAGTGCCCGCGACCACGCCGGGCAACGAAAGCGGCCACACCACGCGGGTGAAGCGCAGTAGCGGCCCGGCGCCCAGCGAGGCAGCGGCGTCGGTCAGGCGCACATCGATCTGCCGCGCCACCGCGTAGATCGGCAGCACCATGAAGGGCAGGAACACATGCACCGCGCCGATCGCGAGCCCGGTTTCGGTGAACAACAGGCGCAGCGGTTCGCCGATGAGGCCGATGCCTTGCAACGCGGTGTTGACCACGCCGTTGCTGCGCAGAAGGATGGTCCAGGCGAACGCCTTGACCACCACGCCCACCGAGAGCGGCAGGATCAGCGCCAGCAGCAGGGTCGCCTGCAAGAAGCCGCCGGCGCGCGCCAGCACGAAGGCGGTGGGATAGCCGATGATGAGGCAAGCCACGGTGATGACGGCGGCGCTCTTCAGGGTGTTGCCCAGCACGATGTAGTTGAACGGGTCGCCGAAAAATTTGCTGTAGCCTGCCAAGGTCCAGCCGGTTTCGCCCTGGAAGCTGGTGATGAGCAGCGCCGCCAGCGGCAGCGCGAAGGCCGCCGCGAGAAAGCCCACCCCGGGCAGGGCCAGCCAGGCGACGCGCGGATTGGCGGCTGCGGCCATGCGTCAGGCCTCGCTTTGCGCCGGGAACAGCAGCGTGTCGGCGACACGCCATTCAAGCGCGGTGTCGCCATCGGCCACCACCTCGTCGCCGCCCAGTTCCACCAGCAGGCGGTCTTCGCCTTCGCAGGCGAAATGCAGCACGCGGCGCGAGCCGAGATACACGGTTTCCGGGCTGCGCGCGCTCACGCGGTTGAAGCCGGTCTTGGCGTCACTGTCGGCCACGCCGATGCGTTCCGGGCGCAGGCCCACCAGCACCTTTGCCCCGACGCGGAATGCGCCCGGCGCGGCGATCGTGCCGAAGCCGGTGCGCACGCGCGCGATCCCGTCCGCCGCCGATTCAACGGTGCCGGCGATGTGGCAGGACAGGCCGACGAAGTCCATCACGAACGGTGTAGCCGGTCGCGCATACACCTCGGCCGGTGTGCCGAGTTGCTCGATGCGCCCGGCATTCATCACCGCGATGCGGTCCGACATAACCAGCGCCTCCTCCTGATCGTGGGTGACAAAGATCGCGGTCATGCCCTCCGAGCGCAGGATGCGGCGCAACTCGATCTGCATGGTCTCGCGCAGCTTGCGGTCGAGCGCCGAGAGCGGTTCGTCGAGCAGGATCAGGCGCGGCCGGGTGGCGATCGCCCGGGCCAGCGCGACGCGCTGCTGCTGGCCGCCGGAGAGCGCGGTGACCGGGCGGTAGCGGTAGTCGGCAAGGCGCACAAGTTCCAGCGCGTGTGCCACGGCCTTTTCAGTATCCGCCGCCGACGCGCCGTGCGCGCGCAGGCCAAAAGCGACGTTGTCGGCAACGTTCAAGTGCGGGAACAGGGCGTAGTTCTGGAACACCACGCCGATGTTGCGCTTGTGCGCGGGCAGCCGCGTGAGATCGGTGCCGCCCACCGCCACACGGCCGGCGTCGCAATCGACCAGCCCGGCGATGATGCGCAGTAAGGTGGTCTTGCCGCATCCCGAAGGGCCCAGGAGCGAGACAAATTCGCCTTCCCCGACCGCGAGGTCGAGGTTGCCAATCACCACCTGTTCCCCGTAACGCTTGCCGACCCCTGCGATGGCGAGATACGGTGCCAAGGTCACCACGCGGTCACATTGACATTTCGCGGTCCCAGCGCTCGACCCAACCCTTGCGCTGCTCGCTCACATAGGCCCAATCCGGCACGAACACCTCGGTCTTGGGCACGGTCTTGGGCGCGGCGACGGTGGAGTTGGTGGGAATCGCGTTGAGCACCTCGGAAATGTCCTTCTGGTAGGCGCCGATGATCTCGTTGATGAAGGCGTGGCTCAGTTCCGGGTCGGGGCCGTTCTTCACCTTGGCGATGCCGGAGGGCATGGCCATCTGGCCTTCCTTGGGCAGCAGCACGTCGACCGGCGCGCCCTTGGCTTTGCGCTCCATCGCGTTGTAGGCGACCATGCCCGGGATCATGTGCGCCTCGCCCTGTTCCAGCAGGTTCAGCGCCTGCGGGATCTGCGTGTAGA
Organism: Burkholderiales bacterium; assembly: GCA_043775255.1. Lineage (GTDB taxonomy): Bacteria > Pseudomonadota > Gammaproteobacteria > Burkholderiales > JAEUOS01 > JAEUOS01. The sequence continues at coordinate 3,508 of JAYVST010000657.1, read as the reverse complement.
TGGTGAGCAGGTTGGGCTTCAGTGCTTTCAACTTCTTGAAGGCGGCGTCGATCTGGTATTGCGCTTCCTTCATCGGCTTGCCGGTCTCGAGCGCGGCGGCGATCATAAACAGGGACAGGCCTTCGGTGTTCTGCAACGAAGGGATGACGATTCTGCCTTTGTACTGCGTGTCCCACAGGTTGGCCCAGGAGGGCAGCGCCTTGACCTTGGCGGTGTTGACGGCCACGCCGGTGGTGGTCTGCACGTAATTGACCCAGAAGCCGTCCTGGTGGATGGTGCCGGGGATGAGTTTGCTCATGTTGGGCACCTTGGCCGGCGTGATCTTCTCGATCACGTCTTCCTTGATGGCGCTGATCATTACCGGGTCATCCATCAGCACCACCGAAAGGTATGGCTTGGCCTTGTGGTTGACCATTTTCTCCAGGTTGACCAGCGAGCGGGTGCCTTCATAGATGATCTTGCAGCCGTACTGCTTTTCGAACTTCGGCATCACCGCGTCGAGAAACGCCTTGTGGCCGGCGGCACCGCCGACGACGATCTCTTTCAACTTGGCCTGGGCGCGCACGATGGCTGGAAAACCCATGACGGCTGCGCCGGCGGCGGCGATCTTGACGAAACTGCGGCGGCTTGGATTGCGGTACTGCGACATGGCGGCTCCTTGGGGTTTTGTTGTGGTGAGGCGCGGTGGATGCGGCCAAACCATTCTATTCCCTGCACGCACAACCCGTGCCACAGCCGTACTTCGCAGTTGCGAAATCGCGATCAGGGTACGGATTGCTGAATGACCCCTTGCCCTGCCAGTCGCAGGAGATCGGCTTCTTGCCAGCCCACTTCGCGCAGGCACTCGAACGTGTGCTGGCCCAGCAACGGCGCCGGCAGCCGCACCTCGGCCGGGGTTCGCGCGAACCGGGTCGGCGGTCGCACCGTGACGGTTGCGCCTTCGGTCGGATGTTGCAGGGGCTGGAACAGGCCGACAGCCTTCAGGTGCGGATGCTCCGGCAGTTCGTCGATGCCATAGATGCGGGTAGCCGGAATGTCGACCCGTTCGCACAGGGCCAGGCATTGCGCCGTGGTGAGTTGCCCGATCACCGCGGCTAAGTCCGCATACAGTTCGATGATGCGGGCATTGCGTTCCTGGCGGTCGGCGAAATTGTATTTGCCCGCCAGATCGGCGCGGCCGACCGCGTTGAACAGCGCCTTCCAGTGCGTGTCGGTATAGGGCAGCATGGCCACATGGCCATCGCGTGTGGGTACCGGCTTGCGGCCGCCCGAGAGAATCCGTGCGTAGCCGGCCTTGGCCGTCGGCGGGTCGAAGGTGAGCCCGCCCAGATGTTCGGCCAGGGTGAAGGCCGTCATGGTTTCCAGCATCGGCACTTCGACATACTGGCCGCAGCCGCTGCGTTCGCGATGGAACAGCGCGGCCAGCACCGCGTTGACCACGGCCAGTCCGGTGGTCTTGTCGGCAATCAGCGATGGAATGAAGTTGGGTGTGTCGCTGATGTGCCCGATCAGTCCGGCCAGGCCGCTGGCGGCCTGGATCACGTCATCGAAGGCCGGGCGCGCCGCGTCCGGCCCGTCCTGGCCAAAGCCTGTGGCCACGCAATACACCACGCCGGGGTTGAGTGCCGCCGCCGCCGCATAGCCCAGGCCGAGGCGCTCGATGGCGGCCACCCGCATGTTGTGCACGACCACATCCACGCTCTTGACCAGGCTTGCCACCAGTTCGCGCCCAGCGGCCGTTTTCAGGTCCACCGCCACCGAACGCTTGTTGCGATTGATGGCGAGGAAAATCGAACTCATGCCGGCATGACGCGAGACGCCGTTGGACCGGATCAGGTCGCCTTCCAGGCTTTCGACCTTGATCACATCGGCGCCGAAATCGCCCAGGATCTGGGTGGCCAGCGGCCCCAGGACCACCGAGGTAAGGTCGAGCACGCGCACGCCGGCCAAAGGCCCGGTGGCGAGCGGACTTGCGTTTGAAGTGGAATGAGGTGTGATCATGGACGGCACTGATGGTGGCGCTTCGAGGAGACGAGTTGAGCGGACGAGTTGAGCGGACGAGTTGAGCGGACGGCCCAGCCGTTTGAGGCTAGCACAATGGTTGTTGCCCGACAAACAAATGTAATATCGAGAGTCGGCCGCAGCAGGCGTGGCGCGCGTGAATGGCGCAGGGCCGTTTGCGCTGCGGCCACGCCGCCGTTTGCGCCGCAGCCACGCCGCCGGCCACTGGAGACACGACGATGCAAACCCTGAGTATCGACCCCTGCACCCTGCCGCCCGAGTGCGAAAAACTTCGCCGGGAAGTGCGCGAGTTTTTAGCCGGCGCGCTGGCCGACTTTCCGGTCTCGAAAAAGGTGCGCAACTGGTCCGGCAACGACCCCGAATTCAGCCGCAAGCTGGGCGCACGCGGCTGGATCGGCATGACCTGGCCCAAACGCTACGGCGGGCAGGAGCGCTCCGCCCTGGAACGCTATGTGGTGATGGAAGAGATGCTTTGCGCCGGCGCGCCGGTGGGTGCGCATTGGGTGGCCGAACGGCAGAGCGCCCTGCTTCTGATGCGGCTTTCTCCGGAACTGCTGGCGCCGCGCATCGTCCCTTCGATCGCGCGCGGCGAGTGCTATTTCTGCATTGGCATGAGCGAGCCCGATTCAGGCTCCGATCTCGCTTCGATCCGCACCCGTGCCGTGCGCACCGACGCCGGCTGGGTGATCGACGGCCGCAAGGTGTGGACCTCCGGCGCGCACCGCACCCACTACATGATCTGCCTGGTGCGCACCGGCGCCGCGGGCGAACAGCGGCATGCGGGCTTGTCGCAACTGCTGGTGGACATGAAGACACCCGGCCTGACGGTGCGGCCGATCGTCAACCAACTGGGTGAACATGATTTCAACGAAGTCACCTTCGACGACGTTCTGGTGCCGCATGAATGCCTGATCGGCGCCGAGGGCGATGGCTGGAGCCAGGTCGGCGCCGAGCTCGCCTTCGAGCGCAGCGGCCCGGAGCGCTACCTTTCAAGCTCGCAATTGCTGCTTGAGATGCTCGACGCCGCCGACCCGGCAGATAGCCGCCAGGCGGTCGAACTCGGGCGGGTGGTTGCCCGCTACGCGACGCTGCGGCAGATGTCGCTGGGCGTCTCCGGCATGCTCGCGCGCGGCGAAAACCCGGCGCAGGCCGCAGCCTTGGTCAAAGACCAGGGCGCGCTGGTGGAGCAGGCCATGCCGGATCTCGCGCATGACCTGTTCGGAGGGCGCGCGGCGCCGGGTTCGCCGCTCGCGCATGCGATGTCCTACACCGCACTGGCGGTGCCTTCGTTTTCGCTGCGCGGCGGCACCCGCGAGATCCTGCGCGGCATCATTGCCAAAGGGCTGGGGTTGCGATGAGCGATTCGATGATCGAACGGACGGCGGCGCGCATCTTCACCGACCACGTCGACCGTGCGCTGCTGGAGCGCTTCGAACAAGGCGAGTGGCCGGCGCACCTGTGGGGGCTGGTGGCCGACAACGGCTTG
>JAYVST010000656.1:0-2335 GCA_043775255.1 Burkholderiales bacterium | reverse complement strand
TTAAAAATGTATTCGACCTCCGGCGCGGACCGGCGCCGTCGAATGAGTTCCGACTGCTCGAGTTCGGCAAGGTTGCTATCGAGATCGCGCCGCGTCTCGTCAATCGCCTTGAGTACACGGTCGAAGAAACTGCGTCCGATGACCGAGGCCAGCTTCAGCACGTGCTTCGCGTCCTCCTGCAGCCGGTCGATGCGCGCCAGGATCAGGCCCTGTACCGTGTCGGGGATGCTCACCTCGCTGACCTGCGAGACCAGTTGCAAGGATTGATCTCGCGGGTTCCGTACCAGAATGCCATCGGTGACCAACGTACGGATGACTTCCTCAATGAAAAACGGGTTGCCTTCGGTTTTGCGCAGGATCAGTTCACGCATCGCAAGTGGCAACTCAAGGGCGCCGACCAGATTGGTAATGAGCGTTTCGCTGTGCTCGTCGTTGAGCGTGGTGAGCTGGACTTCGTGCAGGATTTCCTGGTGCTGTTCGGCAGCGAACTGACGGATGCGCGACATCGCGCTGCCGGGGTCGGGCCGGGTTGTGAAGAGAGCGAGCAGGGGCGTCACGCTGGTGAGCGGCAGGAGGTGTTCCACCAATTCGATCGACGACTGGTCGGCCCAGTGCCAGTCCTCCAGCTCCACCACCACCGGCCCGCGGTGCGCCAGCCGCTCGAACAACTGCCGCATACACAAGAAGACCTGCCCGCCGAGGCCCTGGCTATCCAGGTATTTCACCCGTTCTTCATATTCAGCCGGCAAGCGCAGCGCCAGCATCGTTGCCAAGTAGGGGACTATTTCGGGCGCTCGCGCGCCGAACAGATCAACGATCCCGCGTTCTAGCTTGCCCCAGCTTTCATCTTCACTGTCGTCCTCGCTGATCGCAAAGCACTGCTTGACGATTTCGATGAACGGCAAATAGCTCAGGCTGCGACCGAAGGACACCGCGCGTCCTTCGAGCCACGCTAGACGGCTCGTACTGCGCTGGCGGCGGAGCTCGGCCACCAGCCGTGACTTGCCGGTTCCCGGTTCGCCGGTGAGAATCAGGATCCCACCTTTGCCGCCCGCCAATCGGGTCACCACCTCGTGCAGTACCGCCAATTCCTGTTCACGACCGACCAAGGCCGAACCGATGCGGAGGCCCTTCAGCGCTGCGTTGCCACTTCGACGCGCACGCGAATTGGTCAGCTCGAAGACCTCGACCTCATGCTGGAGGCCCTTCAGCGCGCGCTTGCCCAGCGAAGAAAAATCGAAGTATGCGCGCCCGACTTCGTAGATGGATTCGCTGACACAGATCTGGCCCGGTGCTGCGACGCCTTGCAAGCGCGCGGCGATGTTGGTGGTATCGCCAACGGCAGTGTAGTCCATGCGCAAGTTGTCGCCGATCTTGCCCACCACGACGGTCCCGGTATTCAAGCCCATGCGTAGTTGGATATGGCTCAGGGCGGCGCGCTTCCCGGCCGCGGCGAGATTCAGTTTGTGCCGGATGCCCTGCACAGCGAGCAGCGCGCGGCGAACGTGATCTTCGTGCGCGAGGGGCGCGCCGAACAAGGCCATGAAGCCATCACCGAGAAACTGATTGATGGTGCCTTCCAACCGGTGCACTTCGCCGAGTGCCAACGCGAAGAAATCGTTGAGCAGATCGTGCATGACCTCGTCGCCCAACTGGTGCGCGAGTGGAGTCGAGTTGGCGATGTCGCAGAAAACTACAGTGACCTGCTTGCGCTCACCATCGAGCGCGGATCTGGATTGCAGGATCTTTTCAGCGAGGTGCTTAGGGGTGTAGTCCGCCGGGGAATGGACCGCCACGGAGGCCGTGGTCGCTTCCGGCCGCGGCTGCGGAATCCTTACGCTTGCACCACATTCATCGCAGAATTTCGCAGCCGCCGGAAGTTCTGAACCGCAGCTGGGACAGATAGCGTCCAGAGCCGCCGCGCACTGCTTGCAGAACTTGGCTCCCGGTCGGTTCTCATGCTGGCAATTGACACAGATCATCGTTCTATTCTAGACAGCTGTTCCTAAATATCGATCACGCTGAATGAACTCGGGTGACGTACTGAGATCGATGGGTTTACCACAACTCGTCAATCTGAGAAGAGGTCACCAGATGGAAACCAGTTTAGCAGGCATGCGCCGCCCAGTACGCCGACCCCGGAAAAAGTTGGGTATAAACATAAAGGGCATAGTTCGTCAGCGCCAGGGTAGTCGCGGCGTGCGAATGGAGCGAATGGATCCTTCCGGTTAGTGGCGGAACGGAGACGAACGGCAATTCGCAGGGGTATTGCGCGCAGGCCGCACGAACTCGTCGCGGTGTGGCGGTGAAACGCGCCGTGCGCGGTCAGCGCGTT
>JAYVST010000655.1:0-2710 GCA_043775255.1 Burkholderiales bacterium | reverse complement strand
GCTCTCGGTGCGCTGGCCTGCCTGGCCTACGGGTAAGCGGTGTGTGTGGCCGGGCTCTACCGTAGTAACCTTGCCTGTCTTCGACGTTCACAACAAGATATGCATCAGGTTGAGAGGAGAAAACCGATGGCTCGCATCACCGTCAAACCGCTTGGCTTCGCGCTGGGTGCCGAAATCACCGGTCTTGATTTGCGCCGGCCGCTCGATGATTTCGCGCGCAAGGAAATCATCGACGCCTGGCACAGGCATCAGGTGGTCGTGTTTCCCGGTCAGGACTTGGACGCTGCGCAGCAGATTGCCTTCAGCCGCAATTTCGGCGAACTCGAGCAGAACGATTTCCAGCCGCATTACCGCGACAGCGAACACCCCGAAATCCTCCTGGTGACCAACCGCATGAGCAACGGCAAGCCCTCCGAGACGCGCAACACCGGGCGCAACTGGCATTCGGACCTGACCTACACCACGCGACCGGCCAAGGCTTCGCTTCTGTTGTGCAAGGAAAAGCCGCCGATCGGCGGCGACACCCTGTTCGCCAACATGTACCTGGCCTACGAAACCCTGAGCCCGCCGATGCGCGCGTTCGTCGAAACGCTCGAGGCGGTGCATGACGTGGCGCTGGTCAAGGGGATCGAAAAGCGCGATCCGCAGAAGGTGGCCGACATGAAGCGGCGCAACCCGCCGGTGGCGCATGCGGTGGTGAAGACGCATCCCGACACCGGGCGCAAGGCCTTGTTCCTCGGGCAGCGCGTGCGCGGCTTTGTCGGTTTCACCGATGAAGAAAGCGCGCCTATCCTCAAGTTCTTGAACGATCACGCGACCGCTGACGAATTCGTCTATCGGCATCGTTGGTCGGTAGGTGACCTGGTGATGTGGGACAACCGCTGCCTCATGCACATGGCGCTGCCCGACTTCGACCAGACCAAGATCCGCCACATGACGCGCACTTCGGTGCTGGGCGAGTTGTCGGGGTATTACTTCAAGGACGAAGCGGAGCTTGGGCGGGAGAGTTTGTTGCAGGCGATTGCGGCGGTTTCGTAGTTTGCGAATTGCCCCTCACCCCGGCCCTCTCCCCGCAAGCGGGGAGAGGGAGTGGTCGGAAAGGCGATTTGCGTTGTTCCTTGAAAGATATCGGCATGTCCAAAATGGTTCCGGTCTTCGCATTCGTGGTCGCATCGATGGTGTCTTCCCTGGCATTCGCGCAGGCCTATCCCACCCAGCCGGTGAAGATCGTCGTCGGCTTTCCGCCGGGCGGCACCACCGACGTGATCGGGCGGCTGGTGGCGCAGTCGCTGGCGGAATCGCTTGGCAAGTCCTTTGTGGTGGACAACCGCGCAGGGGCCTCGGGCACCATCGGCGCGGGTGTGGTGGCCAAGGCGGAGCCGGACGGTCATTCCTTGCTGGTGGTGTCGAGCACGCACGGAACCGCGCCCGCGCTGTATGCCAACCTGCCGTATCAGGAGAAAGACCTGATTCCTGTGGCGCTGTTGGCCAGCACGCCCTATGTGTTCGTGGTGCATCCGGACGTGAAGGTAGAAACGTTCACGCAGTTGCTCGCGCTCTTGAAGCAGAACCCGGGCAAGTACAACTTCGCATCCTCATCCCCCGGCACCGCCCAACACCTGGGTGGTGAACTGGTCAAGCGCGCGGCCGGGGTGGACATGGTGCACATTCCCTACAAGGGCAGCGGCGCGTTGATGCCGGACCTGCTCTCCGGGCGCATCCAGATGATGTTCGAGAACGTGGCGATCATGACGCCGCATATCCGCAAGGGCTCGCTGCGGCCGCTGGCGGTATCGAGCGCGCGGCGCACCGCCTTGCTGCCGGATGTGCCGACGGTGGCCGAATCCGGCGTGCCGGGCTTCGAGGTGCTGGGCTGGTTCGCGCTGCTGGCGCCGGCCGGCACGCCCGCGGACATTGTCCGGTTGCTCAACACCGAGATCGGCAAGATGATCGTCAAGCCGGCGATCGTGCAGCGCTTCGCGGCGCTGGGCGCGGAGGCGCTGCCGAGCACGCCGTCCGAGACCGCGTCCTTCATCCGCGCCGAGCAGGACAAGTGGGGCCGGGTGATTCGCGAGGTGGGGATCAAGGCGGAGTAGGGTCCGTTAGCATCTTTGGCAGGCGGAGTAAGTTCCATCAGCATCTTTGTCGGACGTACTTGTCGAGAAAGGGGTGTGCCATGCTCAACCGCCGGAATCGCATTCGCGGGTTCGCCGTCATTTTGGTTGTGTGCGCGCTGGCGGGTTGTGCCTCCTACAGCGGATCCTCGCTCAAGCCCGGCGTGGCGACGCAGGCCGACGCGCGCACTCTGATGGGAGCGCCGGTTGCCGTGCACCCCGCGCCGGCCGGCAGTACGTATGCCGAATCATGGGAATACCCGCGTGGCCCAATGGGGCGCGACACCTTCATGCTGCGCTTCGATGCCGAAGGCCGCCTGCTGGCGATCGACCAAGTGCTGACGCTGACGTATGTCGCGCAAATCCGTATCGGACAGGACAAGCGCGAGGATGTGCGCCGCCTGCTGGGTCGGCCGGCCATGATCTATCCGGCGCGCGGCGGCGGCACAGCCTGGGACTACGCGGCCTACGCCGAAGGTGGCCGCCCGCGCAAGGTACGGCTCTCGGTCACTTTTGACGTCGACGGTGTCGCCCGGGCCGCCGGTGAGAGTGCCGATCCGGAGGAGAGGTCGTCGCGCAGATAGTCGCGCAGCCCG
>JAYVST010000654.1:0-4928 GCA_043775255.1 Burkholderiales bacterium | reverse complement strand
TCAGGCCGTCGGTCGAAGTGCCGTGATAGACCTGGACGACGATATGGCTGAGATCGCTGGGGTCGCCACCTGACAGCCACATGCGGTACAGGTTGCCCTCCTTCAGGACCGAAGGGTCGTTCCAGAACATGTTCTTGACATGCTGGCCCATGACAATGATGGGATTGCCGGGGTTCTCCTTCCATGCCGGCAACCTGCTGCCCGCAGGCGGCGCCATGGCGCCTCCGCAACTGGCCAGCAAGACTAGGCAAAGCGCCAGGAATGCGGTCTTTTTCAAGTACGTTCTCCGTTACGCAGCGCGTCGACGTAGTCGGTGCGATCGGCGCGACAAGCCAGATAGTTGGGGCCGAGAAAATCTTCGTCGGCAAGATCGAATTCGCGAAAATCGACGTACCCGGGATACATTTTCCCGACCACGAAGCCTCGCTCACGGAAGAACGCGTGGAAATCGCGCAGAAGGAAGTGATTTAGGATCGCAACCCTTCCATACTCGAACTGCACCACGTCGATCGCACGGCGGCTGAAAAGCGCGTCGAATCCACGTAACACCTGCTCTTCCATTCCCTCCACATCGATCTTGAGGAAATCGATGTGTTCAACCTCGTGGCGCGCGGCATGGCGGTCGCCGCGTACGGTGCGCGCGGGAATCTCGGAAAACCTGAACGGATGCGGATAGGCGGTCGCGGTGGTGAGCGCGGGCAGTTCGTCGTAGTGGCGGATCGTGATCGGCCCCTCGCTGTCGGACAAGCCTGCATTGTGGCAAAGCACGCGCGGGTCGGCGGCAAATTTGGCCTGCAACAACTCGAAAGTTGGCGGTGCGATCTCGAAAGCATGGACCTGGGCCTGCGGAAAGAAGGTGCGCGCAGCCTGCGACCAGTCGCCACGATTGGCACCGGCGTCGAACACGGTACGCAGCGGGAAAGCAGCCAAGGTCATCAACACGAACGCCTCGCCGTTGGTGTCGATATCGTAGTTGACGTTCGAGTGCCATTCGAGATAGCGGCGCGCCAGGCCGGCGAACTTGCGTGCCACGAAGCCGCGCCGACGACGAGCGACCAGTCGCGCGAGCGCGTGCGGGCGGCCTGACGGTGGCTTGGACATGGAAGTATCGTGAACGGTCTTGCGAAAAGCAAGGATAGCAGCACCACCCATCCCGCTAGGCCGCCACCTTGCGGTAAAGGTCCATGTGCAGCGGGGCGATCTCGCTCCAGTTGAAGCGTTGCCGCGCCGCCGCCGACCGCGCCCACAGGCCGGCATCGTGCCCGGCGCGCGCTGCGGCCAAGGTCCGCAGGCACGCCGCGAGATTGCCCGCAGCGGTCATGTCGACCAGGCTCGCGCGGTCTCCGGTCAGCCACTCGAAATGCGGCGTCGCGTGCACCAGCACGCGCGTGCCGCTGCAAAGGGCTTCGACAATGGAAAGGCCGAACGACTCTTCCAGGGCGGCATGTACCATCACATCGGCGGCGCGGTACAGGGCCGGCACTTCGGTCGAGTTCACATGGGTTATGCGCAGGCGCCGTCCAAGCATTTCGCGTGCCCGTCGCTCGAGTTCCGCATCTTCGGGATTCCCGTCGATCCACAACAGAACATCGCCTTCCAAGCGGCCAAACTCGTCCAAGACATAGTCGATACGCTTGTGCGTACGCTTGATCGCACTGATCGCGAGCACGACAAATGTATCGTCGGCGATGTCGAATCGTCGCCTGAGCTGGGCCTTGTCCGCCAGCGGCGGGAATTCCTCGGTGCGCACTCCGCACGGGACCAGGGTCATCGACGACTCGGGAACTCCGTATGCGAGTGCCGCCCGAAAGGCGGCCTCGGCCACGTGATGGACATGGTCGACGCGCGGATAGTAGGCCGGCGGCATGACGCAGCCTTCGGTGAACAGCAGGCGCGCGCGCAAGCGCATGGCGCGCTTGACATGCCGCAACGCATACGCGAGAGGAGGATCGATGCAATGGATGAGATCGTAGTCCTCGCGCATCAGCTTGGGCAGCATCGTCATGGCGAAGGCCAGGCAATCGCGGTTGTACTCCGCGTTGCCGGCGAGCTTTCCCAGGGGCAGACGGCGGACGAGTGCGGTGACCTGCCGCAGCAGCGGGGGCACGAACTCATGCTCGTTGGGCGCGCCGGCGCTCTTAAACAGCGTGATCGGCGTGATGCCGCCGAGCTCGCGGAAGATATCGTCGAAGTAGCGTTCGAATCCGCGTCGCACCCGGCCGTAGCCGACCGAGACAAGCGCGACCCGCGGCGCCCGCCGGGCGGAATTCATCGCTTGCCTTTTTGCCAAAGCGCCCGCACGTCGGACAGACGCAGAACGCCGACGCAAGTGACCAACAGGCAATAGACGAACGGCGCGACCATGGCCGCGGCAAGGCCGTGTCCCGGCAGCAACCATGCGGTGAACGTCGCGGCAGCGGCAATCGCCAGGGCGACCTTGACTCCCACGGCCCAACGCAGGTGCAGGCCGCCGTGCAGCCGCAGCAGGTACACCGTAGGCAGCACCGCGCAAGCGAACTCGACCGCCAATGCCCCGGTGGCAACACCGAGATACCCGATGCGGCTCGCAAGGAGCGCGATCACGACCGCCTTGACCACAACGGCGGCGGCGATGAACAAGAGCGTGTGTCGTTGTGCGTGCACCACGTAGAGCACCGGTCCGAGCGTAGAAGTGATCGCCTTGAGGAAAACCAGCAGCGACAGGATGCGCAGGGCCGGCGCACCGGGCACCAGGTCGGGACCAAGAAGGCCGAGGAAGAACTCGGCAGCGGCGAGCGTCGACGAAAGCGCGATACCGGCAAGCAGGAGAACCGCGTCCACGCCTGTCTGGCATGCAGTGCCGAACGCCGCCTTGTCAGCGGGCCAATGGCGTGCCACGATCGGATACAGGGTGCCGCCTACTGCCGTGAGGGAGATCAGGATCGGCCAGATCAGGCGCTGCGAGCCGGAGTAGTACCCCAGTTCGACAGCCGAGCCAAGCTTTGAAAGCAACAGCATGTCGAGCATCTCATAGATCGCGACCAGCAAGCCGATCACGCCCACCGTCAGCGAAATTCGCGCGCCCCATGCGAGATCACGGTTGGTCACACCTTGCACGGAAAGTTTGAACTGGCGGCGCCCGAACGCCATGCAGATCGCGAGGAAAATGGCGCGCGAAACCACGTGACACGCGAGCAACGCCACCAGACCGCCGCCGCTTCGCGCCACCACTGCGATCAGCGGGATCATGGCGAGCGCGGCGACGAATTCGGCGGCGACTTCGCGCTCTATCGTCAGACTGGCCTTGAAGATGACGCGAAATACCAGGACGCCTGCGAAGAATGCCAGGCTCAGTCCGCCGACCAGCCCGGCATGCACGACGTGGTCGGGGTAACGCATCAGGAGCACCAGGATTGCAAGCGCCAGAAAGGCGATCGGCACCTGGATCAGCTTGAGCGCCGAGAGGATGCGCAGCAACCGAGCCTGGCGCGCGGGTTCCCGGCACACTTCGCGGATGAATACTTCCGTCGTCCCGAAATCGACCAGCCATTCCGCGAAGGCGAGCAAGCCGAAAACCAGCGCGTATTCGCCGAACGTACCCGCACCGAAAACCCGCACGATGATGCCGGCGACGATCAGACGGGAAACGGCGATGAATCCGCGCCCCACGATCTGCGCGCCGGTGTTTCTGAGAACTCTGGAGCCAAGCTCCGGCGCACGCGGCGCGCCGGCTTCCTCACCGGCGACCGGCGCGGTCATTTTCCGGCCGCCGCTTCTCCGACAGGTGAAGCCGGTCTTGCCGCAGCCGTGGGCCGCACCGGCGGTTCGTGCCGCAAGCGCCAATAGTGCACCCCGCAAATCAGCGCGGCGAGAACCCAGAACTCGCGCAGTATGCTGCCCTGACGCAGGGCGTTGCCGAAATTGAGGTCGACCATGATCGCGAACAGACTCGCAATGCATGCCACGTTTATGACATACAGATATTCGTTTCGCACGCGCATGTTGCGCAACCCCGTCAAGATCAGGGATGCGAACAGCGCCAGATGAAGGGCCAGGCCAACGATCCCGATCTCCGCCAGCCAGGTGAGGTAGCCATTGTGCACGGCGGGCACGAATTGGGCCCCTCCGAAGCGCGCTTTTTCGTACAGTTCACGCGCTCCGCGAGCGCCGAAGCGTGTGAACGGCGGCACCGCAAACACGTAGCTGTTGAGTCCCCACCCGAAGATCGGTTTCACCTCCACCAACCGCAGGGCGTCGCGCTGCCATTCGTCGCGCCCCTGCGCAGAATAGGAAGTGCTGTCGTAAATGCGCGCCATGATCGGGCCGGCAAAGGCCGCCGCGACCACGACCAGAACAGCCCCGATCCCCACCACCGGTATCACCGCCCGCCGTCGCAGGCGCGGATGCAACAGGATCAGTGCGGCAAGGACAGTCGACGAGACCGCAAAGTCCAGCCATCCGGCGCGCGACAGGGTCAGGATAAGGGAAGGCACGCCCAGCACGATGGTGACGATAAACAGGAGCCTGCGCCCCTTGCCGAGTGGCAGCAGAACCATGCCCATTGCGATAGGCAAAATCGTAGCCAGGAAAATCGCGAACAAGACAGGATGAACCATGAACGCGCCTATCCGCATCACCGAAGCGGAACGCACGGCGACATTGGTCAGCACGACGTCAGCCTCCCCAAGGATGCGTAGTCCAAGCGGCCCACCGGTGACGAATTGTGCGACCCCTGCCATTGACTGGATGATCAGCGCGACGCACAAGGCGGCGGCCACCTGAATGAAGCGTTCGGGCGTCTTCAGCTCGTTGCAGACGACAATGAAAATCAACATGACCTTGACCATACGCACGACTTCATGCATTGCGGTCAGTCGCCACGGGCCGAATATCACCGCTCCCATGCCCATCAGCATGATGGCGAGCCACCAGTACGTGACTTTCGGGAT
>JAYVST010000653.1:0-5069 GCA_043775255.1 Burkholderiales bacterium | reverse complement strand
AAGACGTCAATTGTTCGCAATCGACCAACGATGTCTACCCCACCGCGCTCAGGCTTTCGGCCATCTTCGGCATCGAGGGACTGATCGCCGCCATGGCGCATTTGCGCGGCGCCTTCGAGGCCAAGGCCTTCGAGTTCCGCGACATCCTCAAGATCGGCCGCACCCAGTTGCAGGACGCCGTGCCCATGACCCTGGGACAGGAATTCTCGACCTACGCCGTGATGCTGGGCGAGGACGAACTGCGCCTGGCCGAGACCTTGCCTCTGATCCGCGAGATCAGTCTCGGCGCCACCGCGATCGGTACCGGCATCAATACCGATCCGGCCTATGTCGAAATCGCCTGCCGCCACCTGCGCAGCCTGTCGCACCAGCCGCTCACGATGGCGCCCAACCTGATCGAGGCGACGCAGGATACCGGCGCCTTCGTGCAGCTCTCGGGCGTGCTCAAGCGCGTCGCCGTCAAGCTGTCGAAAACCTGCAACGACCTGCGCCTGCTCTCCTCCGGCCCACAGGCGGGCTTAAACGAAATCGGCCTGCCGGCGCGGGCCGCCGGGTCGTCGATCATGCCGGGCAAGGTGAACCCGGTGATCCCGGAAGTGGTGAATCAGATCGCATTCGAAGTCATCGGCAACGACATCACCATCACCATGGCAGCTGAAGGCGGGCAATTGCAATTGAACGCCTTCGAGCCGATCATCGCGTTTTCGCTGTTCAAGAGCATCAGCCACCTGACCGCAGGTTGCCGCACCCTGGCCGACAATTGCGTGGCCGGCATCACCGCCAATCGTGTGCTTCTGGCCGAACGGGTACGCGGCTCGATCGGGCTGGCAACCGCCTTGAACCCGTATATCGGGTATGAGAACACCACCCTGATCGCGCGCCTGGCGCTGGAAACCGGGCGTAGCGTCGGCGAACTGGTGCTGGAACGCGGCTTGCTAAGCCAGGAACAACTGGAGGCGATCCTGAAACCGGAGGTGCTGACCCGGCCACAGGCGCGCCTGGCGGCGGGGAAGCAGACTTGACCAACCCGCTGGCCGAGCCGTGCGTTCTGTGAGGGTTTCCCCGATGTGCGCATTTGCGTTGGCCCTCTGCTAAACTCTTTTGCTTATTTTTGACCGATCCACATCAACAGGCGCTTGCCGCCGCGCCTCTATCGTCAGGAGTCCGCTCATGAACAAGATACTTCCCGCCATTGCCGGATTTGTCGCAGCCATCGCTCTGGTGGCTACGCCGCAGGCGCAAGACCTCACCGGCACCATGAAGAAGATCAAGGAAACCGGCCAGATCACCATTGCGCACCGCGAATCGTCGATCCCGTTTTCCTACCTCGACGACAAGCAGCAGCCGATCGGCTATTCGATGGATGTCTGCGCCAAGGTGGTCGACGCGGTCAAGGCCGAGCTGAAGATGCCCAACCTGAAGGTCGTGTATCAGCCGGTGACCTCGAGCAACCGCATTCCGCTGTTGCAAAACGGCACCATCGACATTGAATGCGGCTCGACCACCAACTCGGTCGAGCGGCAAAAGTTGGTGGCGTTCGGGCCCACCTACTTCCGCATCCAGGTGACGGCGGCGGTGAAAAAGACGTCCGGCATCAACAGCCTGGTCGAACTCAACGGCAAGAACATTTCCACCACATCCGGCACCACCGCAGTGCCGCTGCTCAAGGCCTATGAGAAGACCAAGAACGTCGACGTGAAGGAAATCTACGGCAAAGACCACGCCGAGTCGTTCCTGCTGTTGGCCGAGGACCGGGTGGTGGCGTTCGTGATGGACGATGTGCTGCTCGCCGGCCAGATCGCCAATTCGCGCAGCCCCAACGATTACAGGATCATCAATGAGTCGCTGCGCGGCGAACCCTACGGCCCGATGATCCGCAAGGACGATCCACAGTTCAAGGCGCTGTTGGACAAGACCCTCACCGCACTGTACAAGTCGCCCGAGATGGAGCGCATCTACAACAAGTGGTACATGAGCCCGATCCCGCCCAAGGGCATCAACCTGAATTTCCCGATGACTCCGCAGTTGAAGTCCGATTTCGCCGCCCCCAACGACAAGGGCGTTTGAGCGGCACACGAGGGCGTTCGAGCGGCGGTTTCGGGGGCGTTTGAGCGGCAGTCTCGAGGGCGGTTGAGCGGCGGTCTCCGCGCGCCGGTATCCGGCGTAGCATCGTGAAAATGATAAACCGGCAGGTTGCCAGCCCTGCCGGTTTTTTCGTTGGGCGCTGGCGCGAGAATTGCATAACAAGAACAGAACCACTGGAGGGGGACGCATGAATCCGGCAATTCTGCTCGAACAGGTGCCCGACGGCGACGGGTCCTGGTTGATGAGTCTGGCGTCAGGCCTGCAGTACACGCTGGTGGTGGCGGCGCTCGCCTGGGTCATCGCCTTCGTGCTCGGTTCGGTTTTGGGGGTGATGCGCACCACCGAGAACAAATGGGCGGTGGGCGTGGGCAATGCCTACGTCGAACTGTTCCGCAACATCCCGCTGATCGTGCAGTTCTTCGTCTGGTACTTCGTCCTGCCGGGTCTGATTCCGGCGGTCAAGGTATGGGTGGTTTCGCTCGACCCCACCACCCATCAGTTTGTCACCGCGATCGTCTGTCTGGGCCTTTTCACGGCGGCACGCATTTCCGAACAGGTGCGCTCCGGCATTCAGGCGCTGCCGCGCGGCCAGCGCATGGCGGGCTATGCGATGGGGCTCACCCAGGCGCAAACGTACCGCTACATTTTGTTGCCGGTGGCGTACCGGATTGTCATTCCGCCCATGACGTCGGAACTGATGAACCTGATCAAGAACACGGCGGTCGCCTTTTCGATCGGCTTAGTGGAGCTGTTTTTCCGCACCCGTGAAATGGGTGAGCTGACCTTTCGCTATTTCGAGGCCTTCGCCGCTGCCACCCTGACCTACGTGGTCATCGCGATGTTCGCCAATCGCGTGATGGCGGCAATCGAAAGGCGCATCGCCATCCCGGGTTTCATTTCCGGCGGCGGCGGCGGCGGGCACTAGAGGATCGCCATGAACGAACTCGACTTTTCGATCATTGGCCGCACCCTGCCCTATCTCTGGAAAGGGATGGAGTACACCCTGCAACTGACGGTGGTGGCGGCCATCGGCGGCGTCATCTGGGGCACGCTTCTGGCGATGGCGCGCTTGTCCTCGAACAAGACCCTGTCAATGGCCGCGGCGGGTTACGTCAATCTGATGCGCTCGATCCCGCTCCTGCTGGTGATTTTCTGGTTTTACTTTCTTTCGCCGGTGCTGCTGCAATGGATCACCGGCGCGGATCGCCCACCCCAGATCGGTGCGGACCGCTCTGCCTACATCACCTTCATTCTGTTCGAGGGCGCGTATTTTTGCGAGATCATGCGCGCCGGCATCCAGAGCATTCCGCGCGGTCAGGTCGGCGCGGCGTATGCCTTGGGACTCAACTATTGGCAATCGATGCGCCTGATCATCCTGCCGCAGGCCTTTCGCAACATGCTGCCGGTGCTGCTGACGCAAACCATCATCCTGTTCCAGGACGTTTCGCTGGTGTCGCTGCTCAATGTCACCGACTTCGTGGGCGCTGCCGGCAAGATCGCACAGCGCGACAGTCGTTTGGTCGAGATGTACCTGTTTGTCGCCATCGTCTATTTCGTCATGTGCTTCGGCCTGTCGCTTGGGGTCAAGGCGCTGCAGAAGAAAATCGCGATCGTCCGCTAGCCTGCGGCTGGCCGGGCGGCGCGTTCGTGCAAAGGGGATTCCATGATCGAGTTCAAGAACGTGAGCAAGTGGTACGGCAGCTTCCAGGTGCTGACCGATTGCACCACCAGCGTAAAGAAGGGCGACGTGGTCGTCGTCTGCGGCCCGTCCGGCTCGGGCAAGTCCACCCTGATCAAGACGGTCAACGGCTTGGAACCGTTCCAGAAGGGCGAGATTGTGGTCGACGGAATTTCGGTCGGCGACCCCAAGACCGATCTGCCCAAATTGCGTGCGCGGGTCGGCATGGTGTTCCAGAACTTCGAGTTGTTCCCGCATCTGACGGTGACCGAAAACCTGACTCTGGCGCAAGTGAAGGTACTTGGCCGCAGCCCGGCCGAAGCGCTGGAAAAAGGCCTCAAGTATCTGGATCGCGTCGGCCTGATCGAGCAAAAGGCCAAGTATCCCGGTCAGCTGTCCGGGGGCCAGCAGCAGCGCGTCGCCATCGCGCGGGCTTTGTCGATGGACCCGATCGCCATGCTGTTCGACGAGCCCACCTCGGCGCTCGATCCAGAAATGGTCGGGGAGGTGCTCGATGTCATGGTCAAGCTGGCCGGTGAAGGCATGACCATGATGTGCGTGACGCACGAGATGGGCTTTGCGCGCAAAGTGGCGCACCGGGTGATCTTCATGGACCAGGGCCGAATTGTGGAAGATTGCCAGAAGGAGGAGTTCTTCGGCAATCGGGATGCGCGCTCGGAGCGGGCGAAGAATTTTTTGGACAAGATTCTGCAGCACTGATGGTACGGCTCTCAAGGTACGAACGTCTGGCCGCCAATTTTGAGCGTTCCGCTTGCCACTTGCACGTCACCGGTGTTGACAAAGCCTACGTTGGAGATCGTGAATAATCCCGCTCCCGTGCTCTTCTTGATCGTGCCGGTGTTGGTCAGCGCCAGAGTGCCCGCCGGTGCAAAAAGGTCAGCCCAGACTCCGTCGCCGCGCAGGTCGATGAGCCCCCGATTGTCGAAGCTCACCGCCCCATCGAAATTCAATCCGTAACCATTCTGAACCGCGTCAATCAACGTGCCCGAATTGACAATAGAACGCTCACCCAGCGATTTGTAGCCACCACCGGAAATTGAAAAATCAGCGGCTGCCAAAATCACGATAGCGCCTCCACCATTCATTTTCCCGCCAGACCAACTGGAACCAATTCCGTCGATAATCAGGCTGCCCTTTCCACTGAGGCCGCCTGCGGTTTGGAAATGCTGGTGCACCGTGAGGCTACTCAATACGCTCAGATCGTTGGCGCTGTTGTGGTTGAGCGTTGCCACCGTCGCCGCATCTTCAAACGTCAGCCCAGCCCCGCTGTAGTTGAGCGTTCCGC
>JAYVST010000652.1:0-4262 GCA_043775255.1 Burkholderiales bacterium | reverse complement strand
TCCAGGCGGCCGGCCTTGTTCCAGTCCTGCCGGTCGTGGCGCGGGGTTTCGATCTCGGCCACCCAGTTGATCAGCTGCGTGCCATCAGGGTGCTTGCGGATCGGGTAGATCACCATCTTGCCGTGGGTGAGCCAGCCGCCGCGCATGTAGCTTTGTCCGGTAAGGTAGGGCTTGGCCACGGTGACGCCACGCCACATGTTCACGCCGGAATAGATGGGCGGGCCCTCGTCGGGGTAGAAGTGGCGGCGCACCACCGAGTGAATGCCGTCGGCCGCCACCAGCGAGCGGGCCAGCACCGGCGGCAGCGCCGCGCCGGTGGTGGTGTCGACAAAATGGGCGGTGGCGAAGTCGGCGCCGTCCTCGACCCGCACGCA
Source organism: Burkholderiales bacterium (assembly GCA_043775255.1). Taxonomy (GTDB): domain Bacteria; phylum Pseudomonadota; class Gammaproteobacteria; order Burkholderiales; family JAEUOS01; genus JAEUOS01. The sequence goes on along the minus strand of JAYVST010000652.1, from coordinate 3,888 downwards.
GCGCTGGCCGGTGAGCACGCTCTGCGGACCGGCGCGCTCGATCACGGCCCGGTAGAGAATCTGCTGCAGGTCGCCGCGATGGATCTGGATTTGCGGCCATTCGTAGCCGGCGAAGGTGCCCACGGCCTCCTTGTGCACCAGTTGCCCATGGCGGGTGTAGAAGCAGCTTTCCCGCGCCACCACGCCGGCCTGCTCCATGGCGGGCAATACGCCCAGGGCTCCCAATTCCTTGTTGGCATGCGGCAGGATGGTGATGCCCACGCCGATGGGGCGGATTTCGGTGGCGGTTTCGTGGATGCGAAACGGGATGCCGGCTTTGTTGAGCATCAGGCCAAGGGTGAGGCCACCGATGCCGGCGCCGATGATGACGACTTCCATGAAACTCCCGAGGTTCGGTTTCGTATAAGGGGGGGGATTGTCGCGCAGAGCGCTACACCTCGCCGCGGATGGTGCGGCCGCGCATGAGCATGTTGGCATCGCGGCCAATCTCGAGGGCTTCGGCGAGCTTCATGTCGGCCACCCGATGGAACAACCGCTTGGTGGCGCGTTGCACCGGGCGGGACTGCGCGGCGATGGTGGCGGCCATGGCAAGCGCAGTCTCGAGCGTCTGGCCGTCAGGCACCACCCGATTGACCATGCCCAGCGCCAGCGCACGCGCGGCCGGCACCTTTTCCCCCAGGGCGACCAGCTCGTAGGCGGCCTTGCGTCCCACCTGGCGCACCAGGTTGGCCATGACGATGGCGGGCACGGCGTCGCGGCGGGTTTCCGGGTAGCCGAACATGGCACTCTCGGCCGCCACGCCCAGATCGCCCGCGAGTGCCAGCCCGCAGCCGCCGCCGATGGCGAAGCCGTTGACCGCGCACACCACCGGCACCTCGATGGCGGTGAAGGCCGCGTGCAACCGGGTGGTCAGGCGCGCGCGCGCCGCGGCCGCTTCGGAGTTGTCGCCCAGGCGCATGCCGGCGAATTCACCGACATCGGCGCCAGCGCAAAAGCCGCGCCCGGCACCGGTGAGCACGATCGCATGCACGTCGCCATCGGCATCAGCGGCTTCCAGCGCATCCAGCAGCGCGGTGGTGAGCGCGTTGTCCAGCGCGTTGAGCTTCTGCGGACGGTTCAGGGTGAGTACGCGCACATGGTCGCGGTCGTCAACGAGCAATACGTCGTTCATGAAGTGGCCTGCGGATTGAAGGGCTGCTATTCGGGCTTGATGCCGGCTTCGGCGGCGCGGCGCACCCATACATCGAGCTGTCGCTCCGCCAGCGCCTGCTGCTCGGCAACGCTGTTGACCGCAGGGTTCTTGCCGGCATTGCGGAATTTTTCGATCACCTGGGGCCGGCTCATGGCGCGCTGCACGGCCGCGCTGATGCGCGCGACGATGTCGGGCGGTGTGCCGGCCGGTGCGGCCAGCCCCACCCATACCTGCAGGTCGAGGCCGCGATGGCCCAGTTCGCCGAAGGTCGGCAAGTCAGGAAACTGCACCACGCGCCTGTCACCGGTGATGGCAAGCGCGGTCACGCGCTTGCCGCGCATCAGCGGGCCTACCGCGGTGGCGTCGCCGAACATGTAGCGCACCTCGCCGCTGGCCACGTCGAGCGCCGACTGGGGCTGGCTCTTGTAGGGCACCGCCAGCGCCTTGATGCCGGCCATGTGGTTGAAGGTGCTGGCGATCACCAGGCTGGTGGCGGAGCCGTAGCCGAAGGGCAGCGATGCCGCGCGCGCCTTGGCGATGAATTCGGGCAAGGTCGTGCCGGCCGACGGATGCGCCACCAGCAGGATCGGGTCGGTGACAAGCAGCGAGATATGCGCGAAGTCCTTGACCGGATGGTAGGGCAGGTTCTTCACCATGCCGGCAATGGCGGAATGGGTCGCGCTGCTGGCGATCATCAGGGTGTAGCCGTCCGGCGCGGCGCGGGCGACGAACTCGGTGGCGATGCGCCCGTCGGCGCCCGCCTTGTTTTCGACCACCACGCTGGTGCCCAGGAGCGGGCCGATCTCCTCGGCTAAGCCGCGTGCGGTCCAGTCGGTGCCGCTGCCGGGTGCGAAAGCCACGACAAGGCGGATCGGCCGCTCAGGCCAGGCGGCGAAGGCAATGGCGGCTGTGCCCATGGCGAGGCATGCGGCCAGCGCCGTAATAGCCACCTTGAAGCGACCGGCGAAGCCAGGCGCGTTTCTCACGCGCCGGCTCCGATGCGGCGTGCCAGTTCGGCCACCGCATGGTCGAGTTCCTCGTAGCAGGGATAGCCCGCCTCTGCGAACGCGGCGCGCGCGTCCGCGGCCTTCATCTCGCGTTCGGCGGCGGCGGTGGCGGTCAGTCCCACCACCACCGGTTTGCCCGGCGGCCGCTCCTTGAGGGCCGCGAGGATGCCGCGCACCTGCGCGCCGAGCGAAGTGGCGGCGAGGGTGGAGTAGACGAGGATGCCGCGAATGTCGGGGTCGTGCGCGCGGTCCATCACCAGGAGCGCCTTGGCGCGCACTGCAGCCTCGCCGGCGCCGCCGGTGCCGTCAACGAAGCAGCCCGCCGCCAGCCCGGCATCGGCCAGCATATCGAGGGTGGCCATGCCGAGGCCCGCGCCGCCGGTCAACACGGCGACGTTGCCGGGCATTTCGACCAGCGTCAGGTGTGCGTCCAGCGCCTGCCTTCCGCGCTCGGAGAGCGCTTCGCGCGCCAGACGCGCCGACAGCCATGTGGCGCGGTCGGGATGGCGCGCATCGGCCGCGTCGTCAGTGCTTATCTTCGCGTCCAGCGGGATTGCGCGGCCCTCGGGCGTGATGGCCAGCGGGTTGATCTCGATCAATTCGGCGTCCTCCGCGACAAACACCTGCCACATGGCGACGGCCATGCGTGCCACCGCGCCCAGCGCGTTGCCGGACAGGCCCGCCTGACGCAGGAAAACGGTGACGCGATGCGCCGCCAGACCCTCCAGCGGGTCGATGGCCAGCATATGCACAGCCTCTGCATGCGACTCGATCTCGATCCCGCCGGCCAATGCGAACAGGAGGCGCGGCGCGCACGCCACGTCGTCGATATTGATCGCAAGGTAGTGCTCGGCGACTATCTCCGCGCAATCCTCGACCAGCACCCATTCGGCCATGCCGCGTTCGCGCATGGCCGCGCGCACCGCATCGACCGTTGCTGCCACCGTGTCGGGGGTGGCGTGCCGTACCAGCCCGGCCTTGCCGCGCCCGCCGATGGCAGCCTGCGCCTTGACCATGACCGGGCCTGCGCAGGCCGCGCTGTCCGCCGGCCCCAGCAGGGTCCGTTGCGGCGGCGCGATGCCATGGCGTGCCAGCATCTGCTTGCCGTCGTGTTCCACCAGTTGCATGGTCTTGCCGCTCCGTGACTTGCCGTTGCATCGTACGATCGGGTCGATGCGGCTATGATACGTCGGCTGGCGGCAGGGTCCTCTGGCCGGCGGCAGGGTCCTCTCCCTCCTCCCACAACTCCACCAACTCATGGCCATCCTGCTCGATACAAACGCGCGCATCCTGGTGCAGGGGGCGAGTTCCGGTTATGGACAGGCGCAGCTCGACGGCATGCGTGCAGCCGGCAGCCACGTCGTGGCGCTGGTGTCGCCGGGGCGCGGCGGCAGAAGTGTCGGCGATGTGCCGGTGTTCGACACCGCGCCCGAGGCGGTGGCCGCGACTGGCGCCGACGCCAGCGCCGTGTATGTGCCGCCGCTGGGTGTGCGCGACGCGCTGATCGAAAACGCCGATGCCGGGATCCGCCTGTGCATGGTGGCGACGGAATACGTGCCGCTGCACGACAGCCTCAAGGGCCTGACCTATGCGCGCGAACGCGGCATGTGGGTGGTGGGCCCCAACTGCGTAGGCATGGCCTCGCCCGGGCGCTCGGCGCTGGGTTCGATTCCGCCGGCGTGGATCATG
>JAYVST010000651.1:0-7986 GCA_043775255.1 Burkholderiales bacterium | reverse complement strand
AAGGCATCGGCGCGTCCGCTCGACACCGCCGCCACCGCGCTCGGGCCGTCCGGAAAACTGGCGATGCGCGCGTCCGGCACGCCCAGCTTCTTGAGATTGGACATCTGCACCGCGCCCGCCATCACGGCGATGCGGATCTCGTCGCGCTTGACCAGATCGTCATAGTTGCGGATCTTCAGCGGGTTGCCGTTGCGCACCACGATGCCCTGGCCGACGCGATAAATCGGCTCCGAGAACGCCACCTGGGCGCAGCGCTGCGGATTGACGAACATGGCCAGCACGATGTCGAAGCGGCCCGCCTTGAGACCCGGGATCAGGGACGCGAACTCGGTGAGCACGCCGTCCATGTCCTTGACGCCCATTTTCTGGATCACCATGCGGGCGACCACTGCATCGGCACCGGTCAGGACGCCTTTTTCGTCGGCGTACGCATACGGCACCTGATTCGGAAAGCCGACCCGCGCGAAACCGTCTTTCTTGATCCGCGCGAGCGCAGTTTGCGCATGGAGCGGGGCCGCGAGCAGCGCGGCCACGAGGACCAGCGCCAGTTTGCAGGGCAGGGTGCGTGTCATGGGTTCGATCTCCGGGTTTGCGTTTGTCGATTGTATACAATACACTCTCGATCATGATAGCAGGGCAGACGTTGAATCCGTCTTTCACCATTGCCGATGCCGGCGCCAACGCCGGCACGCTGGCCGCGCCACAGGCGCAGTTCCGCCCAGCCGGTGTGCTGGCCTACGAGCTGGCGCGCTTTCTCGAATCCGCCATCGTGTTCTGCGAGATCGCGCCCGGCGCCCGCTTGACCGAGGAGGACGTGAGCGCGCGCTACGGCATCAGCCGCTCGCCGGTGCGCGAGGCGTTTCGCCTGCTCGCCGCTGACGGCCTGGTGGTGTTGTCGGCGCGGCGCGGCATCCGCGTAACGCCCGTGAGCCGGCGCGACCTGGCCGAAGTCCAGGCCTGCCGCATCGAGCTCGAAGGGCTGGCTGCGGCGGAGGCGGCGCTGCATGCCGGCGCCGCCGACCTGGCCGAACTGCGCGCCATCGTCGAACGCATGGCCGCAGCGCTTGAGGCGGGCGACGTGCGCGGGTACTTCAGCCACAACGTCGCCTTCACGGCCCGCATCCATCTGGCCAGCGGCAACCTCACCCTGATGCGTCTGCTCGACGGCGTCGGCAAACAGGCCCTGCGCTACCGCTTCATCGCCTACCAGAAGGTGCCGGATTTGATGCGCGTCTCGCTGCCGGGCAACCGGCGCATCCTCACCGCGATCCGCGCGCACGAGGCCGCGCGCGCGCGCGAAATCACCGCGCACCTGATCCGCAACGCCTGGACCGCGATCGAGCCGCACATCCCGACCGACGACGCCGAGGACGCGCCCCGATGAGCGACATCGTCACCGCCGCGGTGGTGCGCGAAGCGCTCGCCTCGATCGTGCGCGAGATGCGCCGCTCGATGGTGCGCTCCTCCTATTCCTCGATCATCTACGAAGGCTACGATTTCTCCTGCGTGCTGGTCGACGCCAAAGGGCAACTGATCGCGCAGTCGGGCGAGGACCATCCCTTCCACGTGATCCCGGTGGCCGCCAGCGTCGAGCGGCTGCTGGAAAAACACGCGACCATCGGCGCAGAGGATTTGTTCCTGCACAACGATCCGTACACCGGCGGCACCCATCTGAACGATGTCGCGGTGGTCTGGCCGGTGTTCGAGAATGGCGCCTTGCTGCTGTTCGTGGTGATCCGTTCGCACTGGGCCGACATCGGCGGGATGACGCCGGGCAGCCTGTCCGGCGGCGCCACCGAAATCCTGCATGAAGGCCTGCGCTTAGACAACGTGCGCATCGCCAAATCGGGCGCTTCCGAACTGATGCGCGTGATCTTCGACAACGTGCGCGTGTCGTCGGAGGCGATCGCCGATTTCCATGCCGTGCTGGGCATTTGCCGCGTCGCCGAAAAGCGTGTGCGCGCACTGCTCGCCAAGTACACCACGCCGATCGTGCGCTCGTCGATCGCAGACCTGCTCGATGCCTCGGAGCGGCGCATGCGCGCTGCGCTTGCCGACCTGCCCGACGGGGTCTACAAACACATCGCCTACCTGGACGGCAACGGCGCGCACAACTTTCCGCTCCATGTGGCCGTCTCGCTGACGGTGGCGGGCGACGAGGTGCATGCCGATTTCAGCGGCACTTCGGCGCAGGTCGCCGCGCCGCTCAACGCCGGGCCGGCGATCGGCCCGACCTCGATGCTGACCATCATCAAGAGCTTTCTCGATCCGGCCGGGGTGATCAATTCCGGCACCCTGCGGCCGATCCGCGTGAGCGTGCCGGCCGGCACCATTCTCAACGCGCGCTATCCGGCGCCCTGCGGCGGCTTGAACGAGGTGCGCTTCGCCGCCGACGCCGCCGTCATGGGCGCCCTGGCGCGGGTGATTCCCGAGCGCATCACCGGCGACGTGCGCGGCACGTCAAACCACACTTATATCGGCGGGCACGACGCGCGCCGCGACAAGTCGTTCATCTTCTACGAGTACCCGTCCGGCGGCACCGGCGCCTGGTCCGGCGCCGACGGCAACCACGCAGTGCGCGCCTTCAACGAAGGCGAGAACGTGTCGATCCAGTCCGCCGAGATGGTGGAGGTGTTGTATCCGTTGCGTGTCTTGCAGAACGAGATTCGCCCCGATTCCGGCGGGCCCGGCACCTGGCGCGGCGGCTGCGGGCTGGTGCGCCGGGTCGAGGTGCTGGCCGAAGGCCTGCGCTATTCGCTCCTGTCCGACCGCAACCTGATGCCGCCGGGCGGCGTCAACGGCGGTCAGGCGGGCGCGCCCAACCGCTATGAAGTGGAACGGGCCGGCGTTCCGCTCAAGGTGGCGGATTTTCCCGGCAAAGTGGCCAATTTTCCGCTGCGGACCGGTGACGTTCTGTGCATGCTGAGTTCGGGCGGCGGCGGCTTCGGGCCGCCGGCGGCGCGGCCGCTCGAACGCCTGCGCGACGATCTGGCCGAAGGCCTGGTCAGCGCGTCCGCCATCGCGCAGTACGGCGCGACGATCGGGCCGGACAGGGCGCTTGCGCGCGACCCCTCCGCCGCCGACACCAGCGCTGCCGGGGCGGCTGTCACCGTGCGTTGCGTGCCGCTCGCGGGCCCGGCGGACTGCCGCGTCGGCGCAACGCTGGCCGGTGCGCTCGGTATCGAGGTCGGGCGCCTGGTCGAATTGTTCGCCGCTACCGGACCGGCGCTGCGCCTGTGGGTGCAGGACGTGCTGCCGGACGGTGGCAACGAGCTTCAGGTTTCGGATCGCCTGGCCGACATGGTGGCGCCAAGCGGCCTGCGCCTGCGTCCCCTGGCCTCTTTCTTTCCAAGGAGTGTTTCAGCATGAACCAGACCACAAGCGCAAGACTGGGCCGACATGGCCGCGTCTCGGATGCCGAACTGCACCAGTTCCAGGTGGCGGCCAGGCTTCTGCCGGGCGGCGCGCTGGGCGGCAATTCGCTGCCCGACGACGCCAAGTTCGTCTTCAGCCACGGCAAGGGCGGCCGCTTCTGGGACACCAGCGGCAACCAGTACATCGACTACTGCCTGGGGTCCGGCTCGCTGTTCCTGGGCCACGCCCATCCGGCGATCGTGCGCGCGGTGACCGAGCAGGCGCAGAAGGGCACGCATTTTTTCGCCTACCTCAACGAGCCCGCCGTGCGCTTGGCCGAGATGTTCTGCGCGCTGGTGCCGTGCGCCGAGCGAGTGCGCTTCACCACCTCGGGTTCGGACTCGACCTTTCATGCCATGCGCCTGGCGCGCGCCTTCACCGGCAAGAAGAAAATTCTCAAGTTCGAAGGCGCCTATCACGGCGTGCACGACTATGCGGCCTTGTCGACGGCACCCAAGAAGACGATGAGCTCATCGCAGGGCCAGCCCGACACCGCAGGCATTCCGCAGGCGGTGCAGGACCTCATGCTGGTGGCGCCGTTCAACGACCTCGAGGCCGTGCGCCGCATTCTGGCCGAACACGGGCGCGACATCGCCGCGGTGATCGTCGAGCCGATCCAGCGCATCATCATGCCCAAGCCGGGCTTTCTGGAAGGCCTGCGCGAACTCACGCGCGCGCACGATGTGCTCCTGATCATGGACGAAGTCGTCACCGGCTTTCGCTATGGACTGGGCGGCGCCCAGGTGATGTTCGGCATCGAGCCGGATCTGGCCACCTACGGCAAGATCATCGGCAGCGGCCTGCCGGTGGGCGCCGTCGCCGGCCGCGCCGACATCATGGACCAGGCCAATCCGTCCAACAAGGGCAAGCCCGGGTATGTGTACCAGAACGGCACCCTGCAGGGCCACTGCCTGGGCGCTGCGGCCGGCATCGCGGCCATCGAGACACTGTCGCAGGCCGGTATCTACGAAGACCTGAACCGGCTGTCCGACCAGTTGCGCGCAAGCGTGCAGCAGGTGTTCGACCGCCACGCCATGCCGGTGCTGGTGTTCGGCAAGGGGCCGATGTGGCACATGTTGTTTACCGACCGCGAGCCGACCTGTTATGCCGACGTGCTCGCCGCCGACGGCGCCAGCTTGATGCGCCTGGAACGCGAACTCATCCGCCAGGGCCTGTTTGTGCTGCCGGGCAACCGCCGCTTCGTCTCCATCGCGCACACCGAAGAAGACCTCGAAGACACGCTGCCGGCGCTCGATCTTGCCTGTCGCGAGTTCCTCAAGCATTAGCCCACGCGGCCTCGACCCATGCAGCAGCGCTACCTGGTCGGCATCGATGTCGGCGGCACCTTCACCGACCTGACGGTGTTCGACGTCGCCGCCGGCACCACCATGGCGTTCAAGGCGCTGTCGGACCGCGCCAATCCCGACACCGCGGTGCTGGCGACCTTACGCAAGTCGGACATCGACCCAAGCGCCATCGCGCTCATCATGCACGGCACCACGGTGGCCACCAACGCGCTGCTGGAACGGCGCGGGGCGCGTACGGCGCTTGTGACCACGCGCGGCTTTCGCGATGTCATCGAGCTCGGCCGCACCACCCGGCTTACGCCGGGCTCGCTCTACGATCCGTATTTCCGCAAGGCGCCGCCGCTTGCGCTGCGGCGCGACCGTCATGTGCTCGATGAACGGGTCGATCCGGCCGGGTCGGTAGTGGCGGCGCCGGATGCGCAGGCGATCGACGCGCTGATCGCGACGCTCAAGTGCGACCGCATCGAGGCCGTCGCGGTGTGCTTCCTCAACGCCTACGCCAATGCGGCCAATGAAGACGCCGCTTGCGAGCGCCTGCGCGAATCGTTCGACCATGTGTGCGGCTCGGCTGCGGTGGTCAATGAAGCGCGCGAGTACGAGCGCTTCTCGACCTGCGTGGCCAATGCCTATGTGATGCCGGTGATGGCGCGCTATGTGAGCCGACTTCTGGCGCAGCTGCGCCGGGACGGATACGCCGGACCGTTCTACACCATGGCTTCGCACGGCGGCCTGTTGTCCGCCGCCGCGGTGGCGAAGACGCCGGTGCGCACCATGCTGTCGGGCCCGGCGGGCGGCCTCTCGGCCGCGCGCGAGCTGATGCGCCATTTGGGCGAAGGCGCCTACATCACCTACGACGTGGGCGGCACCAGTTCGGATGTGGCTCTGGTAGCCAACGGCGCCTGGCCGCTCAAGCGCGAAACCGTGCTGCAAGGCATGATCATCCGCTGCCCGCAGCTCGACATCCATACCATCGGCGCCGGCGGCGGCAGTATTGCCCGCATGGATGCCGGCGGCAGCCTGCTGGTGGGGCCGGAGAGCGCCGGGGCTAGCCCCGGACCCGCGTGCTACGGGCGCGGCGGGGTCGAACCCACGGTGACCGACGCCAACGTGGTCTTGGGCCGACTGGGCGCAAACCAGCGCCTGGGCGCTACGCTTTCCATCGACGGCGCGCGTGCGCGCGCGGCCGTGGCGCGCCTGTGCGGTGGCGATGAGTCGCAGGCGGACGCCATGGCCGAGGGCATTCTGCGCGTGGCCAATGCGCGCATGGCGGCGGCGATCTACGAGGTGTCGGTGGCGCGCGGCTTCGATCCGCGCGACTTCGCCTTGCTGCCGTTCGGCGGCGCGGGGCCGCTGCATGCCTGCGAGGTGGCCGACGAGCTGGGCATTCCGCGCATCATCGTACCGCCGGTGCCGGGCGCGTTCTCCGCCTTCGGCACGCTTTGTTCCGGTTTGCTCAAGGACCGCGCGCAGACGGTATTGCGCATGCTCGACGATGCCTGCGTGGCGACGCTGGAGCCGCATTTCGATCGCATGGCCGGCGAACTGCGCCTGGAATTCGAGAATGAAGGCGTGGCGGCGGCCGGTTTCGCGGCGACGCGTCAGGTCGACGCGCGCTACGCGGGTCAAGCGCATGACCTGACCATCGAGATCGCGCCGCAGGCGGATGCGGAGGCGATCCGCGCCGGCTTCGAACGCGCGTTCGAGCGCGAGTATGGCCGGCTCGACCGCGACAAGAACATCGAGATCGTCAACCTGCGCGTGCTGGGGCACGTGGCGACGGCCAAGCCGCATCATGCGGACCTGCCGCTTGGCTTGGCGGCGGGCGCGCCGCTCGAACGCCGCCTGGTGCGCGCCGGCGGTGCGTCGCACGACGCCGTCATCCACGACCGCATATCCCTGGTGCGCGGCCAGGACATTGCGGGCCCCTGCGTCGTCGAGGAAATGAGCGCGACGACATGGATTCCCGCGGGCTGGGCAGGCCGGATCGGGCGGGCAGGTGAAATCCAGCTGCACAAGACCGGGCCGGGCGCCGGCGCCGAAAAACGTATCACCCTTCAACCTTGATCCACGAGAGCATGATGATTAAACGGTTCGTTCTCGCAGCCGCGACCCTCGCTATTGCGCTTGGGATGGCTGCGCCGGCCATGGCGCAGCCGGTCCTCAAGATCGCCTATGAGACCTCCGACACCCACATCAAGGCGCGCTCGGCCCTGGTGTTCAAACAGGAGCTCGAGAAGCGTGCGCCGGGGCAGATCACGGTGCCGATCTTCCTTCCCGTGCTCAAGGCCTTAGACATCAACCTGGTGCATTTCGCCATCATCGTGGTGGTCAACATGGAGTTGGGCGTGATCACCCCGCCGGTGGGGATGAATCTGTTCGCCATCAGCGCCATCAGCGCCATCAGCCGCACGCCGGTGCAGGATGTGTTCTGCGGCACCCTGCCTTTCATGCTGATCATGCTCATCATGCTGTTGCTGTTCACTTATTGGGAGAAGCTTTCGCTGGTAGTTCTCAACCTGCTGCCGCAATTGCGCTGAGCCATGCTGCCAATCGTTGGAGTCCTGCGATGAATGCCGTAGTCGATGAATTCGAGTTCTTTCTCGAAAAGGAATGGTCCGACGGCCTGCCGGTGGTCACGCCGACCGAGGCGCGCGTCGCGCGTATGCTGGCCGCCACCACGCGCGACCCGGAAGAGGTGGTCGGCGCCGTGCCGCCGGCCGGCAACATCGCCACGGTGCGCACCGTGGCCATTCATGCGCTGATGGCCGGCTGCAAGCCGGAGTATCTGCCGGTGGTGTTAGGCGCGCTCGCTCTGATGCTCGAAGACAAGTTCAACATGAACGGCGTGCAGGGCACCATGCACGGCGTGGCGCCGCTGATGATCGTGAGCGGTCCCTACGCCGAAAAAATCGGCATTCACGGCGGCAACGGCTGCTTCGGCCCCGGCTTTCGCGCCAACGCGTCCATCGGCCGCGCGATCCGGTTGATGATGCAGAACCTCGGCGGCGGCATGGCCGGGCTCGCTTCCGCGACCATTTTCGCCACGCCGCTGCGCTACACCGCCTGCATCACCGAGAACATGGCCAAGAGCCCGTGGGAAAGCCTCGCGCTATCGAAGGGCTATGGGCCGGACCACAACGTGATCACCTGCGCGATGGTCGAGAGTCCGCGCCTGTGCTTCGACGACGTGAGCCAGGAGCCGCTGCGGCTGTTGACGGGCATCGCCGATTCGATGACCTCGATGGGTTCGTGGAACATGCATGCG
>JAYVST010000650.1:0-1976 GCA_043775255.1 Burkholderiales bacterium | reverse complement strand
GCGATCGAAAAGGCGGTGCTGGGCGAGTTCCGGCGCGGCGACGAAACGCTTTTCTGGGAGCAGGTGAAGGAAGGCGAAAAACTGCCCGGCACGACGCGCGGACCGCTCAACCGGCTCGACATGACCTGCTACTACGCCGGCGCGGTCGGCACCTCCGGCTACAAGTCGACCAAGCTCAAATGGACCTATGCGCATCTCGCCCGCACCGCGCCGGACCAACTCCCCAACAACTACGACCCGAGCTACTACTCGGCCGCAGTGTCGCCCAGCATCGGCCACCAGGACGAGGCGGTCGCCACTTCCGAACTGGGCATGCCCGGCCCGTACGACAACGGCCCGCAGCGCATCGGCATGATCGCAACCTGCCTGACCAACTGGATGGGCGACGCCGGCAGCCTCTCGCGCTACAGCATGCGCGTCAAGCTGCCGGTGATCTTCGGCGACACCACCATCACCCGGGGCGAAGTCACCGGAAAACGGCGCGACGGCAAGCGCGGCTTGGTCGATGTGCGCGTCTGGGCCGAAAACCAGCTCGGTGAAGTCACCGCGGCGGGGTCGGCCGAAATCGAACTGCCGGTGCGCGCCTAGCGCGCGCGTGTCCTTTCCGTCCCAATACTTTCAACCACAGGAGAGCTTCATGAGCGACAGCGATACAACCCAGGCCGTGGAACGCGGCAAGGCGCATTTCATGCATACCCTGGGCAATCTGCCCGACCCGATCCGCGCCATGATGGAGCATGTGCCGGAGGTGTTCGCCGGCTACCTGAAGATGCGCGAAGGTATTTATCGCACCCCGGCCGAAGGCGCCGCGCTCGACCTCAAGACCAAGGAAATGCTCTACACCCTGCTCGACATCGTCACCGGCAACTTGGATGGGGCGAAAAACCACGGCAACGCCGCCTTCAAGGCAGGCATGAGCAGCCGCGAACTGGCAGAAGGCTGCATGGTTGTGATGCACGTGTGCGGCGTCACCCCGTGGGGCATGACGGGGTGGAAGGTGGTGGACCACATCGCCGAACTGGAGCGCCAGGCCGGCCGGGCCCGCGCCTGACGGTCCCCGTCATTGCACGATGAATTTCGCCCTGTTTCCGGAAATCAAGGCGCGCGGCAGCCCCGCCGCCCTGGCGCTGGCGGACGCGCGCCTGCGCCTGACCTGGGCGGAACTCGACCTGCTGGCCAACCGCTCGGCCAACCTGCTGGTCGGGCGCGGCGCGCGGCGCGGCGACCGCCTGGCGATTCATCTACCCAACCGCGCAGAGGCGGTGATCGCCTTTCTCGGCGCCCTCAAAGCCGGCGTGATCGCGGTGCCGCTCAACTGGCGCCTGCAGGGGCCCGACCTCGACCGCCTGGTGCGCCATTGCGCGCCCGTGGCGTTGCTCACCACCCAAGACCGGGCGGCCGACAGCCGCCCCGGCGTGCCCTGCCTGGACTGCGGGCCTGGGCCTAAGAGCGGCAGTTTCTGGAGCGAGCTGGCGGCGCAGCCGGACACGTTCCAGGCCGTGGGCTGCCAGCACGGCGACATCGCCAACCTGCTCTATACCTCCGGCACGACCGCCACGCCCAAGGCGGCCATCCACACCCATGGCATGCGCTTAGCCGTCGCCGCAGCGATGGCCGACTGTTTCAAACTCGGTTCGCATGATGTCGGCCTGGCCATTTCACCCTTGTTTCACACCAGCGGCATGAGCGTGTTTTCCAATGCGATGTTCGCCGGCTGCGCGCTGGTGCTGCTGGAGAAGTGGGACCTCGACCTGTTTCTGGCCACCATCGAACGGGAACGCGTCAGCTTCATGCACCTCATCACCACCATCGTGGTCGACATCACGCGCGCGCCGGAAGAAAAGTTCAGCCGGCGCGCGCGCACGGTACGCTTCACCTGGGGCGGCGGCCACGCGGTGGATCCGAAAGTCTTCGAAACCTTCGAGCGCCGGATCGGCGGGGTCTTCCTCGCGGGCTACAGCCGCACCGAGGGAGGG
>JAYVST010000649.1:0-8268 GCA_043775255.1 Burkholderiales bacterium | reverse complement strand
GCGGTAGCACAGCCGGTGCCGGCTGCGGCATAGCCGACGCAGGCGGTCTTTTCAACCAGATAAGGGCTACCAACCGCACCCGGGTCGGTGGACGGGCGGTCGTAGTTGATGCCGGCGTCGGCGTTGCCGCCGTTCATCGACCATTCGGCCTGGTTGGCACGCATGCGATCGACCATGTCATAGGCCAGCTGGGTGGCGATGGTGCGCTGTTGCGCGCTGTGGGTGAACTGGATGCCGGTCACCATGAGCGCGGCGACCCCAAGCATGCCAAAGGACAGGATGACGATGGCGACCATGACTTCGATCAGCGTAAAGCCGGCCTCGAGTCCTGAGCGCACGCACAGTCGCGCAGGCGCACGCACAAGGCGGCTCGCACAAGCTATATGACGGCTCGCACTAGCCATCTGGGCAGCGGTTCTAAAGCTCATGATTCGCACGCCGCTGTGGTTGCATTGACGGTCTGCACCCGGCCCATCGTGTTCATCGTGACGGACCGGCCGAGAATGCCGGTACCAAGAGTGGCCGGGCAAATCGTAAAGGTCTTCGTCGCGTCGATGATGCCGAAGGAGCGAAACCCGACCTTCGACAACGCGCTCGGCGTGGTCACGATCTTGACCGAGACCGGCGCGGCTTCCTTGACCCGGATCAGCGGTTCGCTGGCGTCGATCGTGTCGCGCTGCTGATTGTTGTTGGCATCGACAAAGGAAATCCAGCCGCTACCCCATGCCGACCCGGCGCAGACAATCATGTCGGTGCTGGCGCACATCACCACCCGCTGTGAGCGCTTGGAGGCTTCGCTGCGCGAGACGGCAAGGTCGTTGAGCAGGTCGGATGTCGACGTGCGCACCTGGTTGGTGATGATCATGGTGCGCAACGAAGGCGCGGCGATGGCGGCGACCACACCCATGATGGTCACCACGATCAACACCTCTATGATGGTGAAGCCGGCCTGGCTCGCAAGCGCTCCCGGCAGGGAGGGGCCGGACGCGCGATCCCGCCGGCGTCTGATCGAACTTCTGCCCACAACCATTTCCCGCACGCCGTTTCTCCTTTTTGACACGTTGCTAAGATACTGCCTGCAATCGCGGGCGCAACCCTTCCTTGATCAGCGGCCTGCGGCGCCCGACAAGCGGAGGAGTCTTCACAGACAGGCACGTTCGGGCCCGAACCGTGTGAACATTGGAGATGGCAATGCGCATCATGTTTGCATGGGAACTGGGTGGCGGGCTGGGGCATCTGGCGCGCCTGTCCCCCTGGCTGCGCGAGTTCGCGGGCCTTGGCGCAACCCCCATTCTGGCCGCGCGCGACCTTGCCGCCGTGGCGCGTGTTCCCGGCCTGGAAGTAAGGTCCCTGCTTCAGGCGCCGCTGTTGTTGCATGGCCCGCATGGTCCCGGATGCGAGGCCGGCTCGTACCCTGAACTTCTGCTTGAAGCCGGTTACGGCAATGCAGATACCCTTGAGGCGCTGGTCCGGGCCTGGCTCTCGCTCCTGCGGATGGGGCGGATCGATGCGCTCGTGGCGGACTACGCGCCGACGGCTATGCTCGCCGCACGTGTCGTCGGCATTCCCGCCTTGCATGTGGGTGACGGGTTCACCATTCCGCCTGCGGACCCGGAGGCTGCCTTTGCAACCGGTCGCGCCGGAAAGGTTGCGCGCTTTCGCGCCGCGCACGACCGTGTCGTGGCCTGTGCCAATCGCGTCGTCAGCGCAGTCGGCGCAACGTCCCTGCCTTCGCTGGATGCCCTGGTGCGCGGCGCCAGGACCGTTCTGGCCACCTATCCCGAACTGGATCACTATCGCGGCAGCGTGCGCGACGCCGAATTTTCCGGCCATTTTGAAGACTCCGGGATCGACACGGACGGATGGCGTCCGATGCCCGGCCCGCGCATCCTGGCTTACCTCAAGCCTACCGAACGACATTTCGGGAGCGTCATCGAGGTGCTGCGCCGGTTGCCGGTGCAGACCAGGATCTATGCGTCGGGTATGGTCAAGCCACAAGATAGCGCGAGCGGCCACGGACTCACGTGGTCGGCGTCGCCGATCGCCTTTTCATCTGCCGTGGCCGCCGCCGACCTGGTGTTTTCACATGCCGGACACGGCACTACCTGCTGCGCCCTGCTGGCCGGGAAACCTCTCTGCATGTTGCCGACGGTTCAGGAACAGATGATCACCGCACGCAATGTTGTTGCGCTGGGCGCCGGCGCCCTGGCGCCGCCTACCGGAGATGCCAAACGCATCAGGCGTCAATTGGAGCGCTGCATTGAGGATTCCGCCATGCGTGTCGCCGCAGCCGGCTTTGCCGAGCGCCACGCCGGGCTGCGCGGCACTGCTGCCGTTCGGCTGGCGGAAACCGCCGATCGGTTTTTTGCCCTTGTCAAAAACCGAGGGCCGGCCTAGAGTCCGATGTCTGGACGAAATTCGGGAGAGTTGCATGAAAATCAAGTCGTCAAAAGTTGGGTGCGTGCCCGGTGTCAACCCGCTGGCTGGCGCGCTGGCGCAAGCCGGTTTTCTGGCGTTGGCCTTCTGCGTGCCCGCGAGCGCGAACATGACCGCAGCGCCTCCCACGCCCGCGCTTGCGGATGTGGCGCCGGCCATGCTCTACATCGCGCAGGTTTCCAGCGGTTATGGCAGTTTGCACACCTCGGGCGGAGGTTCGGCGGGCAAATCCCAATCGGGGACCACAGGGAAAGCCGGGACGCCGAACCCGCCGGTACAGCCGCAGAATCGCGGCACGGTGACGCCAAAGCCGGAGCCACAACGCGACGGCCGCGACTCCACTCGCTAGCAGCCGGTCGGACTTGGGGAAGCGCCGGCGCCTTGCGGGTAAAAGCCATCGCGGCGTTGACGCCGGTTGCGCAGGACATCGTGGGCACAGGCCGCGACCGAGCGGAAATCGGGTTCCTGATGTTTACCCATGGCTGGGCTGCCGCAAGCTCGCGGGTGCAGTCGACAATGCTCCTGCAGCGGGCGTCCTTGAACACGCCGCGGTGCAGGCGGTGCTGCGAAATGGTATGCAAACGATGTAGGCTGACTGCGGCGGCCTCTCCACCGATGGCGCACGCGCGCTCCTGATGGAAGATCCACCGCACATCGACGCCGGAGAATTCACCGACAAGGGGTACATCAATCAGGACGCCGTGCTTGCACGTCGCGCCGTGCTGGTCGAAGCTCTCCATTCGGAGAAACCGGGGCGCGGCGTCATACGCGTCGCCGGGTAGCGCGGCGCGGGTGGCGGATGCGGACGCAACGTTCCGGCCGACCGGTCAGTGGCGAAGCGGGCTTGCTTTGCAAGTAGAATCCGCGTCCCCGACGGTGAATTTGATCGAGCGATCACCGAGTTGCCTGGAAGCCTTCGATGTCCCTTATTGCCACCAACGAAACCCACGACCTCAAGCTGAAAAGCTGGGTCGATGCGGCCAACGACGGAAAGAGCGATTTTCCGCTGCAAAACCTCCCGTTCGGGGTGTTTCGCCGCGCCGGCAAGAGTGAGGATTTTCGCGGGGGCGTCGCCATCGGCGACCAGATCCTCGATTTGGCCGCCGCGGTACGCGCCAATATATTTTCCGGTGATGCAGCAGAAGCCGCCGCGATCGCCTCGGCGCCGACGCTCAACGCTTTGATGGGTTCCGATCCCGGCCTCGCGTCGTCCCTGCGCCTGGCCCTGTCCCGCGTATTGCGTAAAGACAGCGCGCAGGAAGGGCGCGCGCGCGCCTGCCTGGTGCCGATGAAAGATACGGAGATGGGTGTTCCGGCGACCATCGGCGACTTCACCGACTTTTTTTCCTCGGTGTTCCACGCCACCAATACCGGCGGCATGTTCCGGCCCGACAATCCCTTGTTGCCCAACTACAAGCATGTACCGATCGCCTATCACGGCCGCGCGTCGAGCATCCGCGTGGGGTCGTTGCAAGCGCCGCAGGCGTTTCCACGGCCGCTCGGACAGACCAAGCCGGCCGACGCGCCGGCGCCGCTGTTCGGGCCGTCCAAGCGCCTGGACTACGAGCTCGAGGTTGGCGTCTGGATTGGTCGCGGCAACGCCGTGGGGACCCGAATCGGCATCGAGGCGGCGGAATCGCATGTGTTCGGTTTGAACCTGCTCAACGATTGGTCCGCGCGCGACATTCAGGGGTGGGAGTACCAGCCGCTCGGACCGTTTCTGGGCAAGAACTTTGCTACCACGATCTCGCCCTGGATCGTCACGCTTGAGGCTTTGGCGCCCTATCGTACGCCGCCCTTCGCCCGCCCGCCGGGCGATCCGCAGCCCATGGCCTATCTCGACTGCGAGCGCAATCGCGCGCAGGGCGGCATCGACCTGCAACTCGAAGTGTTGCTGCTCACCGCCACCATGCGCACGGCCGGCGCGGCGCCGGTGCGCCTGTCGGCCTCGAACTTCAAGGATTCCTACTGGACCATCGCGCAATTCGTCGCCCATCACACCGTGAGTGGCTGCAATTTGCAACCGGGCGACCTGTTTGGCAGCGGCACGCAGTCCGGGCCGACCAAGGATCAGTTCGGGTCCCTGCTTGAATTGTCATGGGGCGGCAAGAATCCGGTCCTGCTGCCCAACGGCGAGAAGCGCGCGTTTCTCGAAGACGGCGATACGTTGATTTTGAAGGGCGCCTGCCGGCGTGACGGTTTCGCGCGTATCGGATTCGGCGAGGCTGCGGGAACCGTATTGCCGGCGGTGACCTGATCAACCACGTTCGATTTGTGATCTACAGGGCGAGGGACTGCGGCGCAAGCCCGATTAGCCCGCCGAATTCGCGATGATCGTCCGGATCGATACCGCGCGCAGGGGCAAAGTGATCGGGGCCATTGGCGTGAAAGCGGAGTAAACCCGCGCCAGCTGCAACATCCGCGGGCGATGCCAGTCGCAACATCCGTCGGCGATGCTGCAGTCGGCAGGGCCTGCAAAATCGCCGATCGGAGCGCGCAGGGTGGGCAGTGCGACTGTCAGTCGGACCGGAACTCCGGGATATCCGGCTTCGAGCCCCACATGCAAAACGAGCTTGGCTTGAACGGGAACTGCCGCGGCTGCTCGCTCTCGTCGGTCACCAGGCGTACGCCGCAGGAATACTCGTACACCATGCCGTCCGGCCCCTCGAAGTAGACGAAGCGCGCGCCCGAGGTCGGGTGGCGCCCGGGTCCGAATACGATGCGCACGCTGCGGTCTTTCAAGAAGTAAGCCGAGCGCATGATGTCATCGACTTCCGCGACCTGGTGGTTCACATGCTGGATGCCGGGGAAGGTGGAGGGGAACAGCGCGATCTTGTGATGCACCTGGTCGATGCGCAACAGCGGGGCCGCGCCGATGCGGTCGGAAACGCGGGCCGACAGCACCCGCGTCCAGAAGGCTTCGTCGCGTGCCGCGTCGGTCGTGCGCAGGCCGATGTGGGAGAAGCCGGTGATGCCGGCGTCGCGCGAAGGAAAGTAGCGCTTGCCGCTGAAAAACGGCTTCACCGCCAGGTCGATCGAATTGCCGCTCGGGTCGCGGAAATTGATGAAAGCCTGTACGCCGCGAGCCTCGGCCTGGTCGGCAGTGCCGCGCGAGACCCGGTGCCCCAGGCGCTCCAGTTCCGCTGCCGCCTCGTCAAGGTCGATCGGGTCGGCGACTTCGAACCCGGCCGTGTGGTCGCTCGGGTCGCCGTCGAAGTAGGCCAGCGTATGTTCACGTGCATCGCTTCTGAAGTGACGTGCCTGGCCGTTCTTGGCGTTGCCGATGGCCGCCACCGCCTGCAGCCCGAGAATGTCCTGGGCGTAACGCGCCGCACCTTCGAGGTCGCACGTTCCGAGGCGCACATACAGGATGTCTTTCAACTGGATCATGTTGCCTGACTCGTTCGGGATAAGCCTGAAGCGGCAAGTGTAGCGCCGCGCGACGGCCTGTCGAGGGGCTTGCGCGCCGGGGTAGACTCCGAGTGGTGGTGCGTTCGATCTCGCGTGCTGCGTTCGATCTCGCGGGCGTGCGCTCGACCTGTTCGCTACCGCCTGCCGCAGCGCGCGTGCGTCATGGCCGGTCGAAGCGGACAGGAAACCCGGGCCGGCCGGCGCATGACGTTACACTTGAACATCATTTTGTGCACGGAGGTTGTCGCCATGGAAATGGAAAGCGCGGAAGTCGTCCGCAATGCCGAGGAACGCAAGACCTTCTACGCGAAGATCGATCGCGACAGCCTGGCGCCGCTGTGGGAGGTGTTGAAGGGGCTGATTCCGGCCGAGCCCAAGCCGACGGCGATACCCCACCTGTGGGACTACGATGCGATTCGGCCGTTCGTCCTTGAGTCCGGCGCCCTCCTGACCGCACGCGAGGCGGAGCGCCGCGTGCTGGTGCTGGAAAATCCGGCGCTGCGCGGCCAGTCGCTCATCACCGACGTGCTCTATGGCGGCTTGCAGCTGATCCTTCCCGGTGAAATCGCACCGGCGCACCGCCATTCGCAGTCGGCGCTGCGCTTCATCGTCGACGGCAAGGGCGCCTATACCGCCGTCAACGGCGAGCGCACCCTGATGAATGAAGGCGATTTCGTCATCACGCCATCCTGGACCTGGCACGACCACGGCAACGAATCGCCCGACCCGATGGTGTGGCTCGACGTGCTCGATGTATCGACGGTGGCCCATTTTCGCGGCCAGTTCCGCGAGGAGTGGGAAGAAGAAAGCTATCCGGTCAACCGGCCGGAGGGCGATGCCCTGGCGCGCTACGGGGCCGGGCTGTTGCCGATCGACTACAAGCCGACCGGTGCGACCTCGCCAATCTTCAACTACCCCTATGCGCGCACCCGCGATTCGCTCCATCGCATGAGCCGGGCGGGCGAACCCGACCCGCACTTCGGCTACAAGCTCAAGTACATCAACCCGGTCAACGGCGACTGGGCCATGCCGACCATCGCCACCACGATGCAGTGGCTGCCCAAGGGGTTCGCGTCACGCACTTACCAGTCAACCGACGGCCTGGGCTTTGTCTGCGTCGAAGGAGGCGGCGAAACCCGCGTGACATTGCCGGATGGTTCGCAAAAAGTGTTGCGGTGGAAGCCGCGCGACGTGTTCATCGTGCCGGGCTGGCTCAAGCACACCCATCATGCCGACGCCG
This sequence comes from Burkholderiales bacterium, assembly GCA_043775255.1. Classification (GTDB taxonomy): domain Bacteria; phylum Pseudomonadota; class Gammaproteobacteria; order Burkholderiales; family JAEUOS01; genus JAEUOS01. Next base: position 1,181 of record JAYVST010000649.1, on the reverse strand, counting down.
ACGCTGTGCTGTTCGGATTCTCCGATCGTTCGGCGCAGGAAAAACTCGGCCTGTTCCGCGAGAAGCGGCACTGACGCGCGGGACCTGACGCCCGCCGCGGCCCTGATTCATGGCGTCGCGCATGCGGCGCAGGCATTCAAGGTTTCTGCGGGTGCACGCGATTGCAGGCGATCTCAGAAAATCAGGGTCCCGACATACCAGGCAACAGCGGCGACGAAGGCCGAGCAGGGAATCGTCAGGACCCAGGCCCATACGATGCTGCCGGCCACGCCCCAGCGCACCGCAGACAGCTTTTGCACGGCGCCCACACCGACGATCGCACCGGTGATGGTGTGGGTGGTCGACACCGGGATGCCCATGCCGGTGGCGAGAAAAAGAGTGATGGCGCCGCCGGTTTCGGCGCAAAACCCGCCCACCGGCTTGAGCTTGGTGATTTTCTGCCCCATGGTCTTGACGATGCGCCAGCCGCCGAACATTGTGCCCATGGCAATGGTCAGGTAGCAGGCCAGTACCACCCAATGGGGCAGGTGATCGGTGTCGGCGCGCATCCAGTCCGGCAGGCCCGCAGGATTGGCCGCCGAGGCCGCGATCAGGAGCATCCAGATGATGCCGGCGGTCTTCTGCGCGTCGTTGCCGCCATGGCCCAGGCTGTACAGCGATGCCGATGCCAATTGCAGGCGGCGGAACCAGCCATCCACCTTGCGCGGCGTGGCGGCGACAAAAACCCACGACACCAGAAGCATCAGGAGCGACCCGAACAGGAAGCCCAGGAGCGGCGAGAGGACGATGAAGATGACGGTCTTGCCTATGCCTGCCACCACCAGCGATCCGGTGCCTGCCTTGGCCACGGCGGCGCCGGCCAGCCCGCCGATCAGGGCATGCGATGAACTTGACGGAATGCCGTAGAGCCAGGTGATGAGGTTCCATGTGATGGCGCCCACCAGGGCGCCGAAGATCACGTAGTGGTCAACGATCGAAGGGTCGATCGTGCCCTTGCCGATGGTGGCGGCCACCTTGAGCGGGAACAGGAAATAGGCAATGAAATTGAAGGTGGCCGCCCACAGCACGGCCCAATGGGGTTTGAGCACGCCGGTCGAGACCACCGTCGCGATCGAATTGGCGGCGTCGTGAAAGCCGTTCATGAAATCGAACGCCAGCGCCAGGACGATCAGGAACAGCAG
>JAYVST010000648.1:0-4005 GCA_043775255.1 Burkholderiales bacterium | reverse complement strand
CCGGTGGACGATTTCGCGCCGGTGGCGATCCTGGCGTACGTCACCAACGTGCTGGTAGCGCATCCGTCGGTCAAGGCCAACAGCGTGGCCGAACTGGTGGCCCATGTGCGGGCCAATCCGGACAAACTCAACTACGCGTCCGCCGGCAGTGGCAGCACCAATCATTTGTCGGCGGCCTTGTTCGAAAAAATGGCCGGCATTCGCATGACCCATATTCCCTACAAGGGGGGTGCGCCGGCGGTGGTGGACCTGGTGGGCGGGCAGGTCGACCTGTTTTTCACCGGCTCGACCAACGTGTTGGGCCATGTCAAGGCGGGCCGTCTCAAGCTGTTGGCGGTAACCGAGGCTGCACGCGCCAGGGTATTGCCCGACCTGCCCACCGTCGGCGAGACCCTGCCGGGTTACGAAATGGCGGTCTGGTACGGCATGTTCGCGCCGGCCGGGACGCCGGTCGATCTGGTGACGAAGCTCAACGTGGAGGCCAACCGCATCATGCAGTTGCCCGATGTCAACGCCAGACTGGCGCCGCTGGGCGCCGAGGCCACGGCGCACAGCGCGGTCGAGTTCGCCCGCATCCTCAGAGCGGATGAGCAGAAATGGACGCGCATCATCCGCGAAGTCGGCGCCCGTGCGGAGTGAAGCCCGCATGTTTCCCGAACGTTCCGTCAGGCTGATCGTCCCGTTCGGCACGGGCGGCGCGAGCGATCGTCTGGCGCGCGCGATCGGCGCGCGCATGGCGCAGCGCTGGGGCGTGACTGTCGAGATCGACAACCAGCCCGGCGACGGCGCGGTAGCGGGCATGGTGCAAGCGGCGCGCGCGCCGGCCGACGGCCATACCCTGCTCTTCGGCACATCCACCACCCACGGCATCGCGCCGGCCCTGCGGCGCGTGCTGCCGTGCGACCCGCTGGCCGATTTTGCCCCCCTCACGCTGATCGGCTGGGCGCCCAACCTGATGCTGGCGCGCTCCGGACTGGCGTCGAGCGTCGCGGATGCGATCGCGCTGGCGCGCAGGAAACCAGGCGCGCTGCGCTACGCCTCGGCCGGCGCCGGCCAGACCATTCACTTGTGTGCGGCCCTGTTCGCCGCGCAGGCGGGCATCGAATTGACCCACGTGCCGTATACGTCGGGCAGCATGGCGGGCCTGTCCGACCTGGTGGCAGGCAAGGTCGACCTGATGTTCGACAACGCGCTCGCCGCCCTGCCCTTTGTGCGCGAGAAACGGGTCGAGGTGCTGGCCGTCGCCGCCAGCCTGTCCCTGCCCGAATTGCCTGACGTGCCGACCCTGGCAGAGGCCGGCGTGGCCGGCTGCGAAGCCGATATCTGGATGGGCCTGTTCGCGCCCGCAGCCACGCCCGCGGCCATCGCTGCCGCGCTGCGCCACGACTTAGTCCAGATCCTGGGCCAGACCGACCTGATCTTCGAATTGCGCGCCGCCGGCCTGATGCTCGATGTGCAAACCGGTGACACGTTTGCCGCTGAAATCCGCGCCAACGCCCAGGCCTGGCGCACCATCATCGAAACCTGCGGCATCCAACCGGCGTAGCGCCTCCATGAACCCGATCTTCACCACCCGTCCCGAAATCCGCGGCAGTTTCGGCGTCGCGGCTTCCACCCACTGGATCGCATCTGCCGTGGCGATGCGCATGCTGGAACTGGGCGGCAACGCCTTCGACGGCGCCGCCGCCGCCGGCCTTGCCCTGCAGGTGCTCGAACCGCACCTGAACGGCCCGGGCGGTGAAGTGCCGATCATCTACTGGAGCGAATCGAAGTCCGAACTCAAGGTGATCTGCGGCCAGGGCGTGGCGCCGCAGGCAGCAAACATCGGGCATTTTCGCGCCATGGGCCTCAATCTGGTGCCCGGCACCGGTTTGCTCGCCGCCACCGTGCCCGGCGTCTTCGACGGCTGGATGCTGCTCCTGCGCGACCATGGCAGCCTGCCTCTGGCCACCATCCTGGAGCCGGTGATCCACTACGCCACCCGCGGCGTGCCGCTGGTGCCGCGCATTCGTGCGGCGATCGCCGCAGTGCGCCGGTTGTTCCTCGACGAATGGCCCGGCTCGGCCGCCACCTACCTGCCCGGCGGCAACGTGCCGGGCGTCAATCACCAACTGGGCAATCCGGGCATCGCAGCCACTTACAGGCGCGTGCTGGCCGAAGCCGCAGCCGCCGGCGCCGATCGCATCGCGCAAATCGAGGCCGCGCGCGCCGCCTGGTACCGCGGCTTCGTGGCCGACGCGATCGATCGCTACTGCCGCACCACTGCCGTGATCGACACCACCGGCGAACGCCACCTGGGCCTCCTCGACGGCGCCGATATGGCGCGCTGGCAGGCAAGCTACGACGCACCACTGATGGGCCGCTACAGCCGCTACGACATTGCCAAGTGCGGCGTGTGGAGCCAGGGGCCGGTATTGCACCAGCAATTGGCCCTGCTGTCGGGCTTCGACATCGCGCGCATGGGCGCGACCTCGGCCGAGCTGATCCACACCGTGGTGGAAGCGGCAAAGCTCGCGTATGCCGACCGCGATGCCTGGTATGGCGACCCCGCATTCAACCCGGCGCCTATCGACGCCTTGCTCTCGCCCGCCTACAACGACGCGCGGCGCGGGCTGATCGGCGCAGAGGCCTCGACCGAACTGCGCCCCGGCTCGCCCGCAGGGCAGGCGCCGCGCTTGCCCGACTGGCGTGCCGCGCAGGCGGACGTGAAGAAGGACACCTATTTCTACGGCCTGGGCGAGCCGACCTTCGCCGAACTGCCGGCCGAGGATGGCGTATTTCGCGGCGACACTTGCCACCTCGACGTGATCGACCGCTGGGGCAACATCGTCTCGGCCACGCCTTCGGGCGGCTGGTTGTCTTCTTCGCCGGTGATCCCGGAACTCGGCTTCGCGCTCAACACGCGCGGCCAGATGTTCACCCTCGAAGAAGGCCACCCTGCCAGCCTGGCGCCGGGCAAGCGACCGCGCACCAGCCTGTCACCCAGCCTGGCGCTGCGCGACGGACATCCGTGGGCCGCCTTCGGCACCCCGGGCGGCGACAACCAGGACCAGTGGCAGGTGATCCTGATGCTGCGCCTGGCGCATTTCGGCATGAACCTGCAGGAAGCCATCGACGCGCCGGCCTGGCACAGTGCGCACCTGATCCCCTCGTTCTGGCCGCGCCAGCCGCAATTGAACACCCTGGTGCTCGAAGGCCGCATCGACGCCGCAGTGGTCGCCGAACTGCGCGAGCGCGGCCACAGGGTGACGCGAGGCGAGGACTGGTCGGAAGGGCGACTGTCGGCGGCCTCGCGCGAAAGTGTCGAGGGCGGTATGCTGCTGCGCGCCGCAGCCAACGCGCGCGGCATGCAGGGGTATGCGGTTGGGCGGTAGACGGCAGCCGGGCGACGGGTTGGGACGTTGCGTATCGCCGGGGCGATGCTGCACGACCATGGCGAGTCGCGTCCGTTGTTCCCCGGAACCCGGGCCAAGAATCAATACGCGCTCAACGAACCGGCGAATCGATCCCGCGACCGTTGACCAGAAGGCGTGCGCCGCTCCACGGCTGTCCCTCGAACCAGAAGGTCGCGACGCCCCTTGTCGTGGCCACCACCCGCGGATGGGTGGCTTCGCGCTTGGCAGAAATCGTTTCCACCGCGCCCCAGGTGGCGCCGCCGTCGCGCGAACGCGCCAGCCGCAGCGGGCTGCCGCGGCCACCGCGCTCGTCCCATACCGCGATCAACGTGCCGTCGGGGTCTGACGCAAGGTCGGCATTGCGGGCATCTGCCGACCCCAGGCGGCGCGGCTTGCTCCAGCCGGAGGCGCCTTGCACCGCGTGATACAGGCCCAGCACATCGTCGCGGCCCGACCAGGTCAGCGCGTGCAAGTCGCCTCCACGCAGCGCCAGCGCGCCGCCCACATGCGGGCAGGCATCGACGCGCCAGCCGAAGCCGTCGATCGACACCGGCTTGCCCCAGGTCGCGCCGTCGGCCGAGGCGATATGCATCATGTCGCGCGGTTCGCC
>JAYVST010000647.1:0-3451 GCA_043775255.1 Burkholderiales bacterium | reverse complement strand
CCGAACGCAAAGCGCGTGAAGCCGCCGAGTTGAAGGCACGCGAGGAGGTCGAACGCAAGGCCCGCGAGGAAGCCGAACGCAAAGCGCGTGAAGCCGCCGAGTTGAAGGCGCGCGAGGAGGTCGAGCGCAAGGCCCGCGAGGAAGCTGAGCGCAAAGCGCGCGCAGCCGCCGAGCTGAAGGCGCGCGAGGAGGCTGAGCGCAAAGCCAGTGAGGAAGCCGAGCGCAAAGCGCGCGCAGCCGCCGAACAAAAAGCGCGTGAGGAGGCCGAACGCAAAGCCAGTGAGGAAGCCGAACGCAAAGCAGGTGAAGCCGCCGAGCTGAAGGCCCGCGAGGAGGCCGAGCACAAAGCGCGTGAAGCTGCCGAACAAAAAGCGCGCGAGCAGGCGGCGTCGGAAGCGCGCGAGCGCGCGCGCCGCGAAGAAGAGGCGCTCCGCAAGGAACTTGCCGACCGGCAAGCGCAGGAAGCGGAACGTCAGAAACAGGCGGCCCAGCAGCAGCAGGAGCTGGTCCGGCAAGCGGAAGAAAATAGACGTATCGCACTCAAGGAAGAGGAGCAGCGCCGTGCCGGCGAAGAAGAAGCTGCGCGCTATACGGCCGAGTTGACCCCCCATTTGCAGGCCGCGAGCCTTCCCGCTGCCGCACCCATGGGCGCGTTTTCCAATCTTTCGGCGCTTGAGTCTGGCGCCCCGGACAGTCCGGCTGCGGCAGAGGCGGTACCGGCGCCGGAACCAGCCGATCCCGGCCATGCCCCGGCCGACCAAAAATCGCGCAAGGAACTCGAGCGCGAAGCCAAGGCGCGCGCGAAAGAGGAAGCACTTGCACGAAAACAGGCGCAAAAGGAAGCAAAGCGCCTGGCAAGGGAAAGCGAATCAGGCTCAGGCGGCGGCGTCGGCGCGGTCAAGATCATCGCCGCGATCCTGTTCCTGGTCGTAGGCGGCGCAGTCGCCTACTTGTTCAGCCTTTCCGCCGACAAGCCGGCGATCGAGAAGGTGCTGTCGGCGCGCTTTGGGGTTCCGGTCACTGTCGGAGATGCGAAATTTTCGGCGTTTCCGGCAGAACTGCGCCTGACCAACGTGAAATTGGGCGACATCAAGCTGCCGTTGGTGGTGGCCAGCGGCGAATTGTCTTCCCTGGCATCCGGCGACAAGGTCTGGCGCAACGTCGACGTGAGCGGACTCGAGCTCGATGCATCGCAAGTCGAGCGCTTGGGCGCATGGGCGACGCTTGAACCAAACCGGGCACAAGCGCAGGCTTTCACTCTGCAACGGGTGCGCGCGAGCGGCGTCGCGATTAGCGGGTCGCCGGTGGTGATACCAAAGTTCGATGCCACCTTGCTGGTTGGCCCGAACGGCCTGTTGAAGCAGGCAACTCTGGCGTTGCCCGATGGTCGAGCCCAGGTGACGCTCGCGCCCGAGGAAAAAGGCTGGCAGGTGGACTTCGAGTCGCGTGGCGTGGCTTGGCCCTTGGGCCCGAAGGTCGCTTGGGAAAGCCTGCGATCCAAAGGCATCGCAAACAAAGACGGCATGAAGTTCGACGAGATCGTCATGACCCTAGGCGGCGGTGTGGCCCGCGGCACCGGAGATCTCGGCTGGATCGGCGGCTGGAAGTACGTCGGCGCCGTCGAGGTCAGCGGTATTGACGCCGAAGCTCTGGGCAGCGCGATTTACGGATCCGCCCCCGTAGCAGGGCCGTTCGAGGGCAAGCTGAACGTAACCATGGCAGCGCCAGCATTGCCGCGACTCTTCGAAAGCGCGCAGGTAGAGGGCAACTTCGTGGTGTCGCGCGCCGTATTCAAGACCCTCGACTTCGCGCGCCTCCTGCAGGGATCGGATCCCGCCGGTGGCCAGACACGATTGCCGGAAGTGACCGGGAATCTGGTCAGCAACGGCGGGCGACTGCAATTGCGCCAGTTGCGCGGCACTTCCGGCCTTCTGAGTTTGGCCGGCAATGTGGACATTCAGGCGGACAAGACACTCTCCGGCAGCGTCAACATTGAGATCGGCGCCTCGGGATCACGCGGCCGCGCAGCACTCAGAGTCGGCGGCACGCTCAGCGAACCGCGCTTTAGCAAGTAAACCGGACCGAGAACGCCAGCGCGACGAGGCTCCGGTCGCGCCGGCTCTCTCACCTTGAAGATTTCGCGCCGGCACTCACCTTGCAAATTGTGTGTGGACGATGTGCATCGGCAAGGCGCGGGTCTAGTAGCCTGCCGGACTTGGGAGGCGTGGGCTACGAATCGGCCGCAGTGGTCCATTTTTCACCGCCTTCTTGCCCCATACCTCGGCTATGGGGCAAGAAGGCGGCAAAAACTGTCCTCGACAGGTCCGATTTTCGCTTGCGATGCCCCAAAAGCCCGACAGGCTGCTAAAAGCGGCGTTCGGACGCGGAAGGCAGAAACGACGAGTTGAATATTCCATCGGGACTGACCTGAGTCTTGATCCCGAAGGCCGCCACGACGCGGTCGATGGTGTTGTCGAAACGCAACTTGTTGATGGCGCCGAACCCCTCCCGGCGGGCGATCGGCGTATCGACGAATTCGATCGCCATCTTCAGTCGCTTGAGTTCGGTCGCGTCAGTGATAAGCGGGTCACGCTGTTTCACGAACGCGATCGACGCATCGGGATTCGCGACCACGTCCTTGATTGCTCGCGCGATTGCGCGCAGAAAGCCGCGCGCGGCCGCCGGGTTCTCGGTGAGGAACTTCGGAGTGGCGATAACGGCATTGCCATACAGTTCGGCACCGAAATCGTTGTACTTGAACATCAGAATGTCCTCTTCCTTGATCCCGCGCGCGATCAGGCCGAGGTAGCTGGTGAACGTGAAGCCGGTAATGGCATCGACATCGCCGCGCTGCAGCATCGTTTCCCGCAACGGCGGGTCCATGGATTTCCACTGCACCTTCGACAGATCGATCTTGTTCGCCCGCGCCAGGATCGGGAACGCTTTGCGGCCGGCATCGAACACCGGTGCGCCGAGCGTCTTGCCGTTGAGGTCGGACGGCGATTTGATACCGCTTTTCTTTAACACCAGAACGGCGGCCGGCGTCGATTCGTAGACCATGAAGATCGCCTGCGGCTTGCTGACCGCCGCCGGATTGTTGCCGATGAATTCGATCAGGGCTGTAATGTCGGCAAACCCCATGTCGTATGCTCCGGTCGCCACTCGCGTGACCGCAGCACCGGAACCTGCCCCGGAGTCAATGGTGACATCGAGCTTTTCCTGCTTGAAGTAGCCTTTCGCATTCGCCGCGAGAAACAAGGCAGAAGGCCCTTCGAAGCGCCAGTCCAACGTGAATTTGATTTTGGTTTCCTGGCTTGAGGCCGGTAGTACAGCGCCGGCCATCAGCAGGACCGCGCCCGCGAGTCTAAAGAAACTCTGTGTCATTCTTGTCTCCAGTGGTCCAGTCAATGGGTTCTCCACAATCCGCACCGCCGTGACGCTTTGCTTTCCA
>JAYVST010000646.1:0-9817 GCA_043775255.1 Burkholderiales bacterium | reverse complement strand
CCGGCCGGCACGTCCGAGACCCTGATATCCGAAGCGGCGATCCGTGCGATGTACCTGCACTGGCGCGGCGTGATGGGCGTGTGAGGCAGGCATGAACGCGCCGCTACCCGTTACCGCAACTGCCATACCCGTGGCCGCCTTCCCCGCAAGCGCTGTACCCGCGACTGCCGTATACGCCACTGCCGTACCCTCAACAGCCGTACCCTCCACCACCATACTTGCAACCGCCGCGCCTGCAACCGCCATACTTGCAACCGCCGCACCTGCAACCGCCGTACCTGCAACTGCCGTACCTGCAACTGCCGCACCCGCAACCGCTGTACCTGCAACCACCGTACCTGCGACGGGCAACCCGGCGTCTGCGCACGATCCCGCGCAAGTCGACCGCCTGCGTCGCCGCATCGAGGCGTTTCACGCCGCCTACAGCGACACCCTTGACGGCGGCCGCCTGGCGGATTGGCCGGCGTATTTCACTGACGATGCCTTCTACCGCATCATCGCGCGCGAAAATCGCGACCTCGGCCTGCCGGTCGGCCTGGTGTATTGCGAGGGCAACGCGATGTTGCGCGACCGCGCCTTCGCCATCCAGAGCACGGCCATGCATGCGCCGCGCTATCTGCGCCATTTCGTCTCCAACATCCGCATCGACGCGATCGAGGAGGACGGCGCGCTCGTACGCACCCGCGCGAATTTCCTGTTGTTCCAGGTGCTGGTGGACCGCCCCACGGCGACCCTGCACCTGATAGGCGAATACCAGGATGTTTTCCGGATCGACGCTGCGGACGCGATGCGGATCGCTTCGCGCGACTGCGTCTACGACAACGCGCTGGTGGACAACGCGCTGGTCTATCCGGTTTGAGCGCCGGGTCCGAGGCCACGCCGGCACGGCGAGTCGGAGGGGCTGCCACATTTTCATTGAAGGGCGCCGCGTCATGTTGTCGGGCTGCGCGGGTCCTCATACCGTAAGGAGAATCGCGAATGACTGACCAAGCGCGTGCATGGCACGGCGCTGGCGAGTTGCACCGCTCGGCAGCGCGAGGTGAGATTTCCTGCGTGGAGATCGTGGATGCGCATCTCGCGCGCATCGCCGGCCTGCAGCCGCGCCTCAATGCCTGGGCCGAGGTATGCGCTGCGGACGCGCGCGCGCAAGCTGCCGCGCAAGACGCGGCCCGTGCCAAAGGCGGCGCGACCGGCCCGCTCTTCGGCCTGACGTTCTCGGTCAAGGACATCGTCAACACCGCAGGCGTGGCCACCCGCTGGGGTTCGCGCCTGATGCAGGACAACGTGCCCAAGGACGATGCCGTGGCCGTGGCGCGCCTGAAGGCGGCCGGGGCCATCCTGCTGGGCAAGACCACCACGACCGAATTCGCCCATTCGATGATGGGCCGCTCGCCGCTCACCGGGCTTACCGTCAATCCGTGGAACGCGGGTTTCACCTGCGGCGGTTCGAGTTGCGGCGCCGGTGTGGCGGTTGCCACCGGCATGGGGACCCTCGCACTGGCGACCGACGCCGGCGCCTCCACGCGCCTGCCGGCGGCGCTCGCCGGTGTTGTCGGGCTCAAGCCGACCCTGGGCGTGATCCCGCACAACCAGGTGCCGGACGGCTTCGGCAACTTCATCCATCTGGGCCTGATGGCGTGCGACGTCGATGGCGTGGCACGCATGCTCGATGCCGTCAGCGGCGCGCATGAGGCCGACCCGCATTCACTGGCGCGTCCGGCCACCCGCGCCCTGGGCGCGATTGCCGGCGCGACGCGCCTGGATGGCAAGCGGATCGGCGTCCTGCGCATGGCCGGTAACCGCATGCTCTCCGGTGCGGCCGCTAGCGCACTGGATCGGGCGGTGCGCACCTTCACCGGGCTGGGCGCGCAAGTGGTCGAAGTCTCGTGGAGCGCAGAGAACCCGGAGATCACCTGGCGCGCGCTGCAGCAGATGAACTGGGCCGGACGCTTCGCCGCCCGGCTGGAGGAAATCCGACCGCAGATCGACGCGAGCTACGCGCGAGGCATCGCCGAAGGGGCGGCCTTGTCCGGGCTCGACTTGCAGCGCGCGATCCAGAAACGCACCGACATCTTTCGCGCGGTGCAGGCCTGGTTCCGCGACTGCGATTTCGTCCTCTCGCCGGTAGCCAGCCGCGGCGCGCTCGCCGCCGACCATGGCGTGCTGGACCCGATCGAAATCGACGGTGAGTCCGTCGGCGACATGCGGCGCGAGTGGACGCCTTACTTGTCGCTGTTCGACTTGTCCGGGCATCCGGCAATCGCCTTGCCGGCGGGTCAGGACGGCAATGGCGTGCCGCTCGGCGTGCAACTGGCGGGGCGCTGGCATTGCGACGCCGACCTGCTGGCCGCCGCGGCCTGCTACGAGCGTGCAGCGCCGTGGGCTGGACAGTCGCCCTCGCTGGAATGACTGTGCAGGCAGACCATGACCGGTGCCGCCTGAAAAGCTTGCGCTTGGCGTAGTATTCCGCCGGGCGCTCGCTCGTACCGCAGCATCGGCATGGTCGATTTCCTGCATGTTGGGCCAGGTCGAATGCGTTGGGTGAATGTGCCTTTTCCATGAAAACCAATGATGGGGGATTCGAAATGCGTGTGACGCGTGCATTGATCGCAGCGATGACGATGGCCGTGCTGATTGCACCGGCGTTAGCGCAGACCGACAGCGGGCCGATCGTGATCGGTTCTTCAATACCGTTGACGGGAGGCGTCGCCGCGTTCGGCCAGCAATCGCGTTGGGGCGCCGAGATGGCGCTGGCCGAAGCGAACGCCGCCGGTGGCGTGCTGGGGCGCAAGCTCGAGATCGATTTTCAGGACAACCGCTGCAATCCCGCCGAAGCGGTCAAGAGCGTCACCCAGATGCTGTCGACCAAGAAGTACGTTGCGATCCATGACGGCCTGTGCAGTTCGGCGGCGCTGGCGATCATGCCGCTGGTGGAGCGCGCCGGTGTCCCCTTCATCATCGCCAACGCGTCGGCGACCTCGATCGCCGAAAAGTCGGGCGTGGGCGGCAACAAGTGGACCTTCAAGATCAACCCGACCGACGCCAGCCTGCTCAACGCGCTGGTCGGGTGGCATGAAAAGGATGGCCGCGCGGCCAACATCGCATTCCTGGGTGAAGACACCGACTTCGGCCGCGCTGGCGCCGCCGGCTATGAGGCAGCCCTGGCCAAGCGCAAGATGAAACTCGCATCGGTGGATTTCTATCCCAAGGGCATGGCCGATTTCACCGCCATCTTCGCGCGTATCAAAGCGAAAAAGCCGGCCATGTTCGCGCTCTATGCGATCGATGCCGATTTCCAGAACGCAATCCGCCAGTGGCATAGCGTGGGCGGTGGCGTGCCCCTGACCGGGCGCGTTCTGGTCGATCAGGTGCCCAAAGAGATCATGGACAGCGGCTTCATGGACGGCACGACTTCAGTCCAGCCCTACGATACCAATGTCGACACACCGGCCAACAAGGTGTTCGTCGAGGCTTTCCGCAAGCGCAACAACGCCGCCCCCACCCTGGTGGGGTTCGAGTCCTATGAGTCGATCAAGGTGTTAGTCGACGCGATCCGCCGTGCCGGCAGTGTCGACCCGGCAGCGATTCGCGATGCGCTGGCCAAGACGAAGCTTACGTCCATCCTCGGCACCATCATTGAATTCGACGAGAACAATCTCGCCCACAACAATGCCATCATCCTCACCATCAAGGGCGGCAAGGTGGTGGTGCTGGGTCTTTCCAAGACCTGAGAGTCGCCCGGACTTAGATGGCATCGAAGGCGGACCCTTGCGGCGTCCAGTGACCGACTTGTGCGCCGCCGCCTGCGGCACCAAGACACCGAAAGCCGGCTGACGACGATGGGCGCCGCGATGGACGTCGGCTTCCTGATGGGCCTTGTGATCAACGGCCTGGTCATCGGCGTGATCTACGCGCTGGTGGCCATCGGCCTGTCGCTGATCTTCGGTGTGCTCGAGATCGTCAATTTCGCCCACGGCGAGTTCTACATGCTGGGCGCGATCGCCGCCTACTTCCTGGTGGCCAACGCCGGCTTCGGTTACTGGCCGACGGTGCTGGTGGTGACCCTGGTGGCGGTTTGTCTGGGCTATGTGCTGTTCGAAGCGCTCTTAGGCGGGCTGCGCGGCGAAAGTTTTGAGCGCAGCATCCTGTTGACGCTGGGCCTGTCGATGGTGTTGCAGAACGGCGCGGTATTCCTCTTCACCACCACGCCCAAAATGATGACCACCCCGCTTAGCTACGCGACCCTCACGCTGGGCGACCTGCGCATCTCGGTGGTACGCCTGTACGCCCTGGGTCTCGGGCTGGCGGCGTTCGCCATGCTGTATGTCGTGCTTTACCGCACCCGCATCGGCAAGGCGATGCGCGGGGTGGCGCAGAACCGCAATGCCGCGCTGATGGTGGGCATCGATCCGCATGTGGTGGCACGCCTGGCGGTGGCGATCGGCATCGGCCTGTCCGGGCTGGCCGGCGCTGCGTTGGCGCCGGTATACGCGGTGCATCCGCTGATGGGCTTCGCGTTCGTGTTCAAGGCCTTCGCCATCATCATCATCGGCGGGCTGGGCAACGTGTCAGGCGCGGCGCTGGCGGCCTTGGCCCTGGGCCTGCTGGAAACCCTGATCGGCGGCTTTCTGCCGCTGGTGATGGTCGACGCCTTAGCCTTCGGCGCGATGATTCTGGTTCTGCTGATCAAGCCGCACGGCCTGTTCGGGCGCGGGGTGCGGGTGTGAAGGCGGCGGGTGTGAAGGCGGCGGGTGTGACAGCGGCGGGTGCGCTGCGCTTTCTGTTGCCGGCCGGCGCCTGTGCCGTCCTTTTGTTGCTGCCGCGCCTGACTGCCAACGAGTATCTGCTTGCCCTGGGGGTGAGCTTCGCCACCTTTTCGGTGTTGGCCAGCGGCTTGAATCTGGTCTACGGCTATACCGGCCTGCTGTCGTTCGCGCAGGTCGGGTTCTTCGGCATCGGGGCCTACGCCGCAGCCCTTCTGGTGACGGAGCAGCAATGGCCGTTTCTCGCCGCAGTGGCGGCCGGTGGCGCGATCGCCACCGTGGCCGGCCTGGTGATCGGGTACTCGTCCTTGCGCCTGTCGCGCCACGCGTTCGCGATCGTCACTCTGAGCTTCGCCCTGTTGTGCATGATCGTCGCGCGCGACTGGGTATCGCTCACGCGCGGCGCGATGGGCATTCCCGGACTGCCTGCGCCGGTGTTGGTCCTGCCTGCGGGCTTGCGCTGGCGCATCGCAGCGCCGGCCGATTTTCACTGGCTGATGACGATATTCGCGATCACGGCCAATGCGCTGATCTATCTGGTGATGACCTCACGCCTCGGGCGGGCAATGCGCGCGATCCGGCAAAACGAGACGCTGGCACGCTCCCAGGGCATCAACCCGCTTGCCTACAGACTCCTGGCGCTGGGTCTCTCGGCCCTCTTGGCCGGCGTGGCCGGTGGAATCTTCGTGTTCTACCTCACCATCGTCGACCCTTCGGTGTTCGACTTCTACTACACCGAAACCATGCTCATCATGGTGATCATCGGTGGCGCCGGAAGCTTCTGGGGCGTGCTGGTCAGCACCGCCGTCCTCACGGTCGTGCCCGACCTGCTGCGCTTTTCCACCGACTTGCGCATGGTGCTCTACGGCGTGATCCTGATCATCGCGATGCTGGTGTTTCCAGGCGGTATCGGCGGCTGGCTACGCAAACGCGGCGTCGCGCGCTGGCGCAGCGTGCGTGCGGCGAAGTCATGAGCGCAGCAGCGCTCTTCGAAGTCTGCGGGTTGACCAAACGCTACCTCGGCCTCACCGCGCTCGACAGCCTGTCATACAGTGTCGAGCCCGGCGCGGTGGTCGGCATCATCGGACCGAACGGATCGGGCAAAAGCACGAACGTGGACTGCATCAGCGGGTTTCAGGGTGCGGACGCGGGCCAGTGGTTTCTCGACGGCGTCGAGCTGACCGGTCTGCCCGCGCACCGGATCGCGCAGGCCGGCCTGGTACGCTCCTTTCAGAACGTGCAGGCCTACGACGAGATGACCCTGCTGGAAAACCTGCGCGTGGCGCGTCAGGAAATCGACGGTATCGGCTGGTGGGCGACGCTTGCACGCAGCGCCGGGTTGCGCCAAGCCGAGGCTGCGGCACAGGCGCGCGGCCACGAGTTGCTCGCGCTGGTCGGCCTGGCGCAGTACGCCCAGGCGCCGGCGGCGATCCTCTCCTACGGCCAGCGCAAGCTGCTGGCCATTGCCGCCTGCCTGATGGCCGTGCCCAAGCTGATCATCCTCGACGAGCCGGTGGCCGGCGTCAACCCGACCATGATCCGCAACATCGCCGAGGTGATCCGCAAGCTCAACGCCGAAGGCATCGCCCTCATCATCATCGAGCACAACGTCGACTTTGTCATGTCCCTGTGCCGGCGCGTCATCGTGATCGAGGCGGGGCGAAAAATTGCAGATGCGTCGCCGGAGGTGGTGCGCGCCGACCCGCGCGTGCTGGCAGCCTATCTCGGCCGGGCAGGCGCGGTGCAAGCCCAGGGCGCGCATGGCTGACACCGCGCCAGGGCCTGCGCTGCTCGAACTCGACCACCTTTCGGCCGGCTACACCGACGACCCTGTCGTAGTCGACTTCACGGCGAGCATTCCGGCCGGAACCATCACCACCGTGATCGGCCCCAACGGCGCCGGCAAGTCGACGCTTCTGCGCGCTATCGCCGGCACCAACCGCCACTTCGGCGGCAGCGTGAAACTGCGCGGCCAATCCATCGAGCGCCTCACGCCGACCCAGCGCCTGAAACTCGGTGTCGGCTGCGTGCCGCAGGGCCGCTGCAATTTTCCCCTGATGACGGTACGCGAAAACCTCGAACTGGGCGCGTTCACGCTGTCAAAGCCTGCGGCGGCCGAAGCGCAGGACCGCGTGCTGGCGCAGTTTCCGCTGCTGGCCGCGAAGCTCGACATGCTGGCCGGCAACATGAGCGGCGGCGAGCAGCAGATACTGGAAACCGCGATGGTGCTCGAGACCGGGCCCAAGCTGCTGCTGCTCGACGAGCCTTCGCTGGGTTTGTCCCCAGGCAACCAGGAGCAGGTGTTCGCGACCATCGCGGAATTGCGCGGCCGCGGCCTGACGGTGCTGGTGGTCGAGCAGAACGCCCATGGTGCGCTGGGCATCTCGGACATCGGCATCGTGATGGAACTCGGGCGCCTGTTCGCCATGGGACCGGCGCAGGAGATTCTGCACGACCCGCGCATCAGGGTGGCTTATCTAGGTGGTGGGTAAGATCGATTTGGCTTTGTGTCGACCACGGCACGCTGTCAATTACCAACTTGCGCAGCGAAGTGGATTCGGACATTGGCACGACAACCTAGCCTTAGTTTCCTGTCTTTCGCAAACGCTCCGGGCCCGGCTGCGCGGCTTTGGCATCGCCGACTTTGGACTAGACCAAATAAATGGCGGATCACGCCCCGCTGTTTGGCACTGAAGCCACCTAGTCCAGGGTGATCTTGACGTAGTGCAACTGCTGCACTACCATGCGCTCATGCCGGTCCTGCGGAAATTCTCGGCGTCGCGCGTGGTGATGTATTCCGCAGACCACCTGCTTGCCCACGTTCACGTTCACCTGCGCGACGGGCGCGAGTGCACCGTGGAACTCCAAAACCTGAAGATGGTCGGGCGGATTGCAGCACGCGAGATCCGGGCGGAGTTGCAATGGATCGAATCGAACCGTGCATGGTTGCACGAGGAATGGCGAAGGTTGAACCCATGAGCGAATTTTTCCACCCCAGACTACAGGCTGTCGCGGCCTTGAAACCGTATCGGCTGCATACGACATGGAGCACCGGGGAAGTGCTGGAAGTGGACGTGGAGTCCGTGCTGCGGAAGGGCACCGCGCTCAAGAAGCTGCTTGAGCCGAAGGTCTTTGCCAAAGCTCATCTGGCCCAGTGGGGCCACGGCATCGAATGGTTTGATTCCGAGCTGGGTGCGGACAACGTCTATGCCTGGGCCAAGGAGCAAGCCGGCGAGGTCAGTCACCAGATGTTCGATGCCTGGATGCACCGTAGCGGGTTGTCACTCAACACTGCCGCGGAAGCCTTGGGAATCAGCCGCCGGATGGTGAGCTACTACCGCACTGCGCAAAAATCCATTCCCAGAGCGATCTGGCTGGCCTGCCTGGGTTGGGAGGCCACGCGGCCCAAGCCCAGGACTCTGCCGCGTTGCCTGCCAACGGCAAGGGAGTACGCGCTGGCGCGTGCTTGATTCGTGGAATGGGCAATGGCTGCCAAGTCCGTGCTGAATGGGGCCACTTCAAGATACGTCGACGACCCGGTGGTGGTCGACTTCACGGCGAGCATTCCGGCCGGAACCATCACCACCGTGATCGTCGCCCAACGGCGCCGGCAAGTCGACGCTGTTGCGCGCCATCGCCGGCAACATGAGCGGCGGCGAACAGCAGATTCTGGAGACCGCGATGGTGCTCGAGACCGGGCCCAAGCTGCTGCTGGTCGACGAACCCTCGCTTGAATTGTCCCCGGGCAACCAGGAACAGGTCTTCACAACCATCGCCGAACTGCGCGGCCGCGGCCTGACGGTGCTGGTAGTCGAGCAGAATGCTCATGGCGCGCTGGGCATATCGGACATCGGCATCGTGATGGAACTCGGGCGCCTGTTCGCCATGGGGCCGGCGCAGGAGATTATGCACGACCCGCGCATCAGGGTGGCGTATTTGGGTGGGGAGTAGGGCTGCGCGCCAGCGCAAGGTCATTGCGTGTGCTGCCGGCGTGCCCGGCCGGCGTTCGGATTGCGAAATCGGAGCAGGCGGTTTTCTAGTAGAGTCTTCATGCGTTCTTCGCGCATGCGGCGCGATCGAGGTTGCGAACATGGGTTCCAGACTGCCTTTGCGGGTCCAGGCCGACGCCACGGCGAAGTCGGCATTGGCGCTATGGCGCGAGATGTGCGAGGACGTCTATTTCGCGGACGCGCCGTTCAAGGTCGAAACCAATCTCCAGGGGCAAATCATCATGAGTCCGGCGAGTTGGCTTCATGGCGCCTACCAGTCCGAAATCCTGATATTGATCAGGAAGCACGCCGACGCGGCGGGCGCGAAGGGGCGAGTGATCGTGGAATGCGCGGTGCTCACCGCCGACGGTGTCAAGGTGCCCGATGTCGCGTGGGTGACGGCCGAGCGACTCAAGTCCAATCAGGACGGCATGGTCATCACGTCAGGGCCGCAAATTTGCGTCGAGGTGCTGTCGCGGTCCAACACCGTGGCGGAGAGATTGAAAAAAGCGACGCTGTACTTCGCCGCGGGTTCCGCCGAGGTGTGGCTGTGCGGACCCGCCGGAGAGATGACGTTTCTCGAAGTTTTAGGCGAACGTGCGGCTTCCGCGATATTTCCCGACTTTCCGAAGACGGTCGTTCTCGAAGACCTCGGTTGACCTCGACGCGATCGGGATCGCCCGGCCCGCCAACGTAGCCTGGTGGCTTCGCCGCGAAATCCGCGCCACCGGTCGAGCCAGCCCTGAGACCCCGAGCCTTGCCGGCAAGGCGGTGGCTCGCGCGCGGCGCCAATGCCAGGTGCATTCTTGAATGACCGCTTTTCGAGACGGCTATCTCCCAAAACGCTGTGCTCTATTCATCATCGTGGCGGCGCGATCAGGAAGAAAGTCGTTTCAACCGTCTCGAAGGCGACGCTGTACTCTTGGGTGCGGCAATGGTCCTTGCCGGGGCCGATTTCTGCTCCAGTCGCCCCAGACCCGACAGACTGCCACCGAGGCGCTGTAGGGGACAGACTCAGGCAATTGCCTTGGTGCCCCGTGCGGCCGCACGGCGCTTGCCGGTCCG
>JAYVST010000645.1:0-5654 GCA_043775255.1 Burkholderiales bacterium | reverse complement strand
GACGGGCGCGGCAGCATTCCGGCCGGCGCGGGCGACTGGCAGACCGTGGCGCCCTCGGCGCTGCCCTTCATCCCGGAGTGGCAGACCCCGGTCGCGCTGGATCGCGCCGGCATGCTGGGTGTCACGGCGAGCTTCGTTGCCGCCACCCGGCGCGCCGCGCGCCTGGGGCTCGACCTGATCGAACTGCACTTTGCCCACGGCTACCTGATGAGTTCGTTTCTTTCGCCTCTGGCGAACCGGCGAACCGGCGCGACGACGAGTATGGCGGCAGCCTCGACAATCGCATGCGCTATCCGCTGGAAGTATTCGCCGCAGTGCGCGCCGCCTGGCCCGACGAGCGTCCGCTGGGCGTGCGCTGCAACGGCACCGACTGGGACGAGTCCGGCATCACGCCAGACGAGGCGGTTAAGTTTTCGCGCCGACTCAAGGCGCTGGGTTGCGACTATGTCGATGCTTCTTCGGGCGGCAATAGCATGACGCGCATTCCGCTGGCGCCTGGCTACCAGGTGCCGTTTGCACAGCGCATCCGTGCCGAAGCGGGCATCGCGACCATGGCGGTCGGCCTGATCCGCGATCAGGCGCACGCCGAGGCGATCGTCGCCGCGGGCGAGGCCGACTTGGTCGCACTCGGGCGCGGCATGCTCAACGACCCGCGCTGGCCCTGGCATGCCGCTGAGGCGCTCGGCGCGCAAGCCGCGTACCCGCACCAGTATTTTCGCGCCGTGACCCGCGAGGGCGTGGCGCAACACTTTGCCAAACCCGCTTGAACGGAGTCGCCATGCCCAGCTTGCTTCGTTTTATATCCGCCGCGATCGCGCTCAACGCGATCGCGCTTCCCGTCTTCGCGCAGGACTATCCCCGCGGCCCGGTCAAGATCATCGTGCCCTATCCGGCCGGCGGCTATACCGACATCCTCGGCCGCATGGTCGGCCTGGGCCTGCAACAGCGACTGGGTCAGCCCTTCATCGTCGAGAACAAGCCCGGCGCGGCCACGGCGCTGGCCGCCGAGATGGTCGCCAATTCTCCGCCCGACGGCCACACGCTCATGATGGTGACGGTCACCACCATGGCGATGAACCCCTTGACCATGAAGGATCTGCGCTACAAGCCGGAACAACTGGCGCCGGTCGCGCTGGTGGCGCGCCAGCCCTTCATGCTGGTCGCGTCCTTGCAGTTCGCGCCCAATAACGTGCGCGAACTGATCGCCCACGCCAAGGCCAACCCCGGCCGAGTCAACTGGGCCACCCAGGGGGTTGCCGGCTCGTCGCACTTAGTCGGCGAGCTTTTCAAGTCGCTGGCTGGCATCGACCTGTTCTCCGTGCACTACAAGGGCAGCGCCCCGGCCAACGTCGACATCATGGCCGGCCGTGCCGACCTGCATTTCGACGGCGTCGGTACGTCCTTGGCGAATGTTGCCGGGAAGCGCGTCAAGGCGATCGCCATCACCTCCGAGCGCCGCATGGCCGCCAACCCCGACATTCCGACCTTCGTCGAATCCGGACTTGCCAACATGGTCGCGTACTCGTGGTACGGCATCGTCACACCGCGCAGCACGCCGCCGGCGGTGATCCAGAGACTGAACGAGGAGATCAACCGTTATACGCAGCAAAAGGACGCCGCTGAGCGCATGGCGCGCGACGGCTCGGAGGTGGGCAACATGACATCCGCGCAGTTCGGACGCATGATCGAAGACGAGGCAGACACCTGGCGGCGCGTCCTGCTTCCCCTCAATCTCAAGCTTGAGTAGACCACGACCGATTCAATGAGGAGAGTTGCGTGAGAGTAGGCATCGAAGTCGGCGGCACCTTCACCGACCTCTTCGCCATCGAAGGCGAAGAGGTGCGCGTCGCCAAGGTGCCGAGCGTGCCGGCAAGCCCCGAAGAGGGCGCGTTCGCGGCGCTTGCGGCGGCAGGCATCGCGCTGCATCAAGTCACCGATCTGGTGCACGGCTCCACCGTGGCGACCAATGCGGTGCTGGAGCGCAAGGGCGGCCTCACCGCATTCGTCACCACGGCCGGCTTTCGCGACCTGCTGTTCATCCAGCGCCAGGATCGCCCGCGCGTCTACGACCTGGCCTATGCCAAGCCGCTGCCGGTGGTGGAGCGGCGCGACACGATCGAAGTGACCGAACGGGTCTTGGCCGACGGTAGCGTCGAGACCGCGCTCGATGCGACCCGCGCCGAGGCGGTGCTGGCCGAGCGTCTGGGCGCGCGCCCATTCCGGGCGGTGGCGATCTGCCTGCTCAACTCTTATGCCAACCCGGCGCACGAGCATGCGCTCGCCGCGATCATCCGGCGCCGCTTTCCGCAACTGGTGGTGAGCTGCTCGGCCGACATCAGCGGCGAATTCCGCGAATACGAGCGCGCCTCGACGACCGCGCTGGCGGCTTATGTGCAGCCGATCATCGACGGCTACATCGGGCGCTTCGAGTCGCGCCTGGCGGGCGGGGGCTTCACCGGCAACTTCTCGGTCATGCAGTCCAACGGCGGGCGCCTGCCGGCCTCCGCCATGCGCGAAAACGCGATCACGGCGCTGTTCTCCGGTCCGGCCGCGGGCGTGGCCGGCGCGATTCGCCAGGCCGGCGCCTCGGGTCACACCAACCTGATCACCTTCGACATGGGCGGCACCAGCACGGATGTGTGCCTCATCACCGACGGCCGCGCCAACCTCGCGCCCGAAACCGCGGTGGACGGCCTGCCGATCCGCACCCCGGTGCTGGACATCGCTTCGGTCGGCGCCGGCGGCGGCAGCATCGTCTGGCGCGACGCCGGTGGCATGCTGCGCGTCGGCCCACGTTCAGCCGGCGCGGCGCCCGGGCCGGCCTGCTACGGCCGCGGCGGGGGCGAGCCCACCATCACCGATGCGCATGTGATCCGTGGCAGCATTCGCCCGGCGTCCTTCTTGGGCGGGCGCATGCAGCTGGACGTGGCGGCGGCGCGCGCGGCCTTTGCGGCGCTGGCCGAGGCTTTCGGCATGACGCCGGAGGCCATCGCGGACAGCGCGATTCGCCTGGCGGACGCCAACGTGGTGCGCGCCATCCAGCTGATCTCGACCGAACTGGGGCGCGACCCGCGCGATTACGCGCTGGTGCCCTTTGGCGGCGCGGGGCCGCTGCACGCGGGGCGCATCGCCGAGGATTTGGGAGTTGCCACCATCGTGGTGCCGCAAAATGCCGGTGTGCTGTCCGCCTTCGGCCTGTTGGCGGCGGACTTCACCCAGTACGAGGCGGTGACGCGGCGCTTAAGCGTGGGCCCCGGCGCCGTTGCAGCGGTGCGTTCGCAAGTCGAAGAGCTGCATGCGCGCCTCGCGCAACGCTTTGGCCAGCTGGGCATGACCGCTGCGCTCCAGCGCAGCGCCAGCCTGCAGATGCGCTTTGTCGGCCAGGCCTTCGAGATCGACGTGCCGCTGACCGATGCCGATATCGCGGGTCTCGATGAGGCTCTCCTATGCGAGCATTTCGACCGCGCGCATCGCCTGGTTTACATGGACAGCGGCGGCGCCGGGCTGGGTGGCAAGGCGATCGAGGTGGTGAGCTTCCGCGTCGGCGCCAGCGCGCCGGCCGCACCGCTGCTGCCGCCCAAGCCGGCGGCGCGGGCAGGCATGAGCACCCGTGTGCGCATGACCGAGAACCGTGAAGTGCGCGACTGCATGCTTAGCACCCGCCCGGCGCTGGACGCGGCGGGCGCCGCCGAGGGCCCGCTCTTGGTCGAGGACGAGACCGCGACCATCTACGTTCCCCCTGGCTGGACGGCAAGCTGCGACGCAGCCGGCAACCTGATCCTCAAACGCAAGGGCGCAAGCACATGAGCACACTCGACCCGGTCGACTACGCGGTCATCAGCCAGGCACTCCTGGCGACGGCGCGCGAGATGGGCACCAAGCTGGTCCGCTCGGCCTATTCCAACATCGTGCGCGAGGCGCGCGACGCTTCTTGCGCCATCCTCGATGCTGCGGGCAACATCGTGGCGCAGTCCGAGATGGTGCCCATGCAGCTAGGCTCGATGAACACGACCCTGCGCGCGTGTCTTGCACAGTACCCGGCGGCCTGCCTCACCGATGACGACTTCCTGGTCAACAACCACCCCTACCAGGGCGGACAGCACCTGCAGGACGTATTCATCTTTCGCCCCATTTTCATCGAGGGTGAATTGATCGCCTTTGCCGGTTCGACCGCGCACCATCTGGACTTGGGCGGCGGCAGCGCGGGCTTGAACGCGCTGGCCAGCGACGTCTACCAGGAGGGCTTGCTGCTGCCGCCCTTGAAGTTCTCGCTCTCGCGCGACTGGAACGGCGGCACCTTCGAGCGCCTGCTGGCGGCCAACATCCGCGTGCCCGACCAGACGCTGGGCGACTTCAATGCACAGTTCGCCGCCAAGGCGATCGGCATCGGGCGCGTGCGCGCGCTGTGCGAAAAATACGGGCTGGCGACCGTCAAGGCGACCATGCAGGAGTTGATCGCCTACGCCGAGCGCACCCTGCGCGCGGCCATCCGCGCGCTGCCCGACGGCGTCTACACCGGGGAAGACGCCGGCGACGATATCGAAAAGAGTGGCTCGCCCCTGTGGGTGCGCGCCCGCGTGACCGTGCAGGGCGACGAGATCGAAATCGATTTCGCGGGCACCTGCGCGCAAGTCGGACGCAACATCAATTCGCCTTTGGCCTCGACCGAATCGGCGGTGATGAGCTGCATCAAGGGGGTCCTGATCGGCGGCGACACGCCGTTCAACGAGGGCAGCTTCCGACCGGTGAAACTCAAGGTGCCCTACGGGTCGATCTTGAACCCGCGTCCACCGGCGCCGGTGCGCGCGCGCATGCTGCCGTGCTACCGCGCCTATGGCGCGGTCATGAAGGCCCTGGCCCGTGCCGTACCGCGGCCGCAGCGCGTCATCGCCGCGGGCTTCGACAATGCGCTCATCACCTGCCTGGCACGTCTTTCCAACGGGCGCTATCGGGTGTGCCTGGAGACCTACGGCGGCGGCTTCGGCGCCTCGGTCGCAAGCGACGGCGCCGATGGCATCGCCGCGCCGCTGTCGAACACCACCAATTCACCCGTCGAGGCGCTGGACATGAACTTCGACTACTTTCGCATCGTCGGCTACGAGCTCAATCCCGGTTCGTGCGGCCATGGCCGCCAGCGCGGCGGGCTGGGAATGCGACGCACCTACGAGATGCTGGTCGACGATGTCGACTTTTCGCTTTACGGCGACCGTTTCGAAACCGCCCCCGAAGGTCTGGACGGCGGGTCGGCGGGCGTGCTGTCGCGCGCCGAACTGATTCGCGATGGCCGGGTGGTCGAGGTCGATCTCAAATCCGGCACGCGACTGAAAAAGGGCGACCGCATCGTCATCAGCACCTCCGGTGGCGCCGGCTTCGGCGATCCGCGCGAGCGCGACCCGGCGCTGATCCGCGCCGATGTGGCGCAGGGTCGCATCGATCGCACAGTCGCGAAAGCGGTCTACGGCTACGACGGCGCATTCGAATAGAAAGGGCTAAGGCGATGTTCATCGACTACGGCAGCAAGCCGCCGACCAAGGCGTTCAACCCGCCGCAGACGGCCCACCTGGCCAACTATCGGCGCGTCTACGCCAAAAGCGAATCGCGCGTCGAAAAGCCCGCCGACGAAAAGGTGGCACTGGCGAAATATCTCAAGAGCT
>JAYVST010000644.1:0-8318 GCA_043775255.1 Burkholderiales bacterium | reverse complement strand
CGAGCATGATCGGCTTGTGGTAGCCGCGCGTTTCGCCGGCGAAGGTCTGTTCGTAGGTGCGGAAATAGCCGGCCAGATTGGGGCGGCCGAATTCGTTGTTGAATGCGGCGGCGCCGATCGGCCCTTCCTGCATGATCGCGAAAGCGGAAACGATGCGATCCGGTCGGCCGACGGAGGCCTCCCATGCGTGGGTGAAATCGGGAATGCGCAGGTGCGATACGGTGAACCCGCACAAGCCCGCCTTCGGCCGCGCGCCGCGCCCGGTGGCGCCCTCGTCGCGAATCTCGCCACCGGCGCCGGTCGAGGCGCCGGAAAACGGCGCGATCGCGGTCGGATGGTTGTGCGTCTCCACTTTCATCAGCGTGTGCGCAACCTCGGCATGGTAGCCGTAGGCGCCGCTCGCGTCGGGGAAAAAACGCTGGGCCGGGCCGCCCTCCATCACCGCCGCGTTGTCGGAATAGGCCACCACCGTTCCCTGCGGGTTGGCCCTGTGGGTCTCGCGCACCATGCCGAACAGCGAAAGCGGCTGCTTCACGCCATCGACGATCCAGTCGGCGTTGAAAATCTTGTGGCGGCAATGCTCTGAGTTTGCCTGCGCGAACATCATCAGTTCGACGTCGGTAGGATCGCGCCCCATGCGGCGGAAGTTCTCCGCCAGGTAGTCGATCTCGTCCGGGGCCAGCGCCAGGCCCATGGTGCGATCGGCTTCGACCAGCGCATCGCGGCCGCGCGCCAGAAGGTCGACCCCGGCCAGCGCCGCTGGCGCGTAGTGGGCGAACAGGGCATCGGCCGCCTCGACGCTATCTAACACGGTCTCGGTCATGCGGTCATGGATGGCAGCGCGGATGGCGGCACGCTCGGCGGAGCCGAACTTGCCCAGGAGACCCTTGGTGAACCGGTAGACGATGCCGCGCTCGATGCGGCGCACCTGCGACAGGCCGCAGGAATGCGCGATGTCGGTCGCCTTCGAGGCCCACGGCGACACCGTGCCGAAACGCGGCACCACCAGGAACAACTCGCCCCTTGCCTCCTTTTCACGCGCCGGGCCGTAAGTGAGGAGCGCATCGAGCACGGCGCTTTGCGCGGCATCGAGAACGGATGCGGTTTCGACAAAATGCCAGTACTCGGTGACCAGTTTCGAATACGACACGCCGGTGAGCGACTGCCTGAGTTTCTCAAGGCGAAACGACGACAGCGCGGGCGAAGCGCGCAATTTCAGAATCGAAGACATGGGGGCAAGGCAGCCGCGGGAAACGTGCCATCTGTCACAATGGCAGAAGGCAAAATTATACCTTGCCCCTTGCCTTGTTCCACTCTGAAAACAACCTTCGACCATGCGCGACGAAACCAAGGCAGTCCACCTCGGACGCCATCCCGAACGCTTCTCCGGCGCCGTCAACACGCCGGTGTTCCGCGCCTCGACCATCCTGTCGGAAAACGTCGCGCAGTGGGAGCAGAAGAAAAAGGACCGCGCCTTGGAAAAGCCCGGCACCTACTACGGCCTCATGGGCACACCGACCAAGCACCTGCTCGAGGAAGCCCTGGCCGAACTCGAAGGCGGCTACAAGTGCCAGGTCTACCCGTCGGGTCTGGCCGCCTGCACCATTCCCATCCTGGGCTATGTGAAAACCGGCGACCACATCCTGGTGACCGACAGCGTGTATGGCCCGACGCGACGCTTTTGCGACGTGCAATTGCCGCGCATGGGCATCGCGACCACTTACTACGACCCGCTGGTCGGCGCCGGCATCGCGGCCCTGCTGCGCCCCGAGACCCGCCTGGTGTTCGTCGAATCGCCGGGGTCGCTTACTTTCGAGGTGCAGGACATTCCGGCCATCGCCGAAGTCGCGCATCGCCATGGCGCCACCGTCATGATGGACAACACCTGGGGCACGCCGCTTTACTTCAAGCCCTTCGAGCACGGTGTCGATGTCTCCATCCAGGCCACCACCAAGTACGTGGTCGGTCATTCGGACGTGATCATGGGCTCGGTCACCAGCAACCGCGCGGCCTGGCCCGGACTGAAAGCCGTGACCACCGATTACGGCCAGACCGCCAGCCCGGACGACTGCTATCTCGCCGCACGCGGCCTGCGCAGCATGGCAATGCGTCTGCCGATCCACTGGGCGGCGGGGCTGCAACTCGCCGAATGGATCGCCGCCCAGCCGGAAGTCGAGCGCGTTCTGCATCCGGGGTTGCCGAGCGATCCCGGCCATGCGCTCTGGAAGCGCGATTTCAGGGGCGCCTGCGGCCTCTTTGGCGTGGTGTTGAAACCGATGCCGCGCGCCCCGCGCGATGCCCTGCTCGACGCGCTCGAACTCTACGGCATCGGCGCCTCCTGGGGCGGATTCGAAAGCCTGGCAATGCCGTTCGATCCCACCGAAATCCGCAGCGCAACGCGCTGGCCCCACGCCGGGCCATGCTTCCGGGTCCACGCCGGGCTCGAGCATATCGACGACCTGATCGCCGACATGGGACGCGGTTTCGCCGCCCTGCGCGCAGCCGTCGCGGGCGGCTGAAACAAACCGACCGTCGCGGACGGCTGCAACAGCCCGACCATCGCGGACGGCTGCAACAGCCCGACCATCGCGGGCGGCTGCAACAGCCCGGCCGTCGCGGGCGGCTGCAACAACCCGGCCGTCGCCAGCGGCTGAAGCAGTCGGGCCGCGCGGGCGGGCGTCAGGGCGCGGGCCCGGCGTCGCGCAACACCGCGCCGTCCGAGGTCACCGGTAGCTGCACGTGGCCTGCGGCTACGAGTTCGGCCAGATCAAACCCGAAACGGCGATTCGCGCCCAAGCGGCGCGCGGCATCCGCCAGCGTTTCTGCCGTCAGCCCGCGGGCGCGCGGCAACGCCAACACGACGTGATTGACTTCGCGCAACGTATCGATGACATGCGTTTCCGCGAACGCTTGCCTGTGCGTGGCCAGCATGGCCCGATATTGGGGGTTGTAGCGGCTGTTCCAGAGGTTGCTTGCCAGCACGCCGTCAGGCGTCAGCGCGCGCCGCACTGCGACCAGGAATTCGAGCGTCGCCAGGTGCGGCGGGACGCTTTCGCTGCCAAAGGCATCGAGCACGATCATGTCGTATTGGCCTTGCAACGCCTTTTCGATGAAGGCGCGACCGTCTCCGACGTAAGCTTTCATCCGCTCGTTGGTGCGAAAGCCGAACTGTTCGCGCGCCACCGCGACGACCGCCGGGTCGATTTCGACCACGTCGATCTGCAACTGCCGAAAGTGCTGGTAGAGAAACATCGGCACCGAACCCGCCCCCAGGCCTACCACCAGGACCCGGCGCGCAGCCGGCACCAGCGCCATTCCAGCTGTCACCAGGCGCGCGTAAGTGAAGTGCAGGTAGTTCGGGTCACCGGGACGCACCACGCTCTGGGCGATGCCGGTGCGCCCGAAGCGCAGCGCACGCAATCCGTCATGTTCTGCGGTCACCGCCAATGTGCCGAACAGCCCCGGCCGCTCGTGCAGCACCTGCGGCGCCAGGCCGGCGCACGCGCCGAGCACTAAGCCGAACCAAGCACACGCAAAACGGCGCCAGGCGCCTCCGGCAGCGGTTATGCCACTGGCATAGGACAAGTGGACCGGCCAGCGGGTCACGCAATTTCCCTTCGATTTGGGCGTTTTCGCTTCATTGCTGTATGAATCCCACGTATTCAGGTTAATTTTCTTGCCAATCCGGACGAATCCGTGCATCATGCGCGCTCGCGATTTTCAAGTTGCGCTATTGTTGTCTGGCTCGGTACCTGCAATCTTGCAGTCAATCCTCCATCATCACCCTGCCGTCTTGAGCATCGCCCTTCCAGGGGCAATCCCCTAATTTTCATCTTTCAGGAGTTTCAAGACATGGCAACAGGTACGGTGAAGTGGTTCAATGACGCCAAGGGTTTCGGTTTTATCACCCCGGACGGCGGCGGCGAAGACCTTTTCGCGCATTTCTCGGCAATCCAGGGTACCGGCTTCAAGACCCTCAAGGAAAACCAGAAAGTCACCTTCGAGGTAACCACCGGCCCCAAGGGCAAGCAGGCCACCAACATCAAGGGCGCCGAGTAAGGGCGGACACTCCGCGGCGGCGCGAATCCTGCGCCGTGCGCGGCCGGACGAGCCCGGCTCCAAGCCAGGCTTTTGTAGGCCCGGTTCCATATCGGGCTTTTGTGGGCCCGGTTTCATGCCGGGCTTTTGTTTTTTCGAGCACAACCCATCACATTGCAAGAGGCAAGCATTGGCCAAGGAAGAACTGATCGAAATGGACGGCGTAGTGTCCGAAGCGTTGCCCGACTCGCGCTATCGCGTGACGCTCGAAAACGGCCACGAACTGGTGGCCTACACCAGCGGGCGCATGCGCAAGCACCATATCCGCATCCTGGCCGGCGACAAGGTGTCGCTGGAACTCTCGCCCTATGACATCAGCAAGGGGCGCATCACTTTCCGTCACCTCGATCGCCCCGCCCCCGGCCCTGGTCAGCGGGCCCGTCCGCAACCGGCGCGCCGTCGCTGACTCAAGTCTTGGCGTCCGGACCGTCCTCGGCCAGGAGCCGGATCGGTCCCTGGCGGCCGGGATGGCGGCCTCGCTTGTCGGCGTAGAAATCGCGAATCCGGTCCATATCGGCGCGCAAGTCGCCAGACGGATATAGCAGAGGGCCGATCGCCGCTTCTTTTTTCCCGAAGTCGACATAGCCCAGCGCCACCGGCACCCCGGCGCCCAGCGCCACGTGGTAGAAGCCGCTCTTCCAGTGGGATGCGCGCGACCGTGTTCCTTCCGGCGGCAATGCCAGTACCAGATGATCGCGCGCCGCAAACTGAGCGACCAGCTGTTCCACGGTATTGGCCGCCATGCGCCGATCCACCGGAATGCCGCGCAACGCACGCGCGATCCCGCCAAATGGTGCCGCGAAGAGGCTGTGTTTGCCGACCCAATGCGGCCAGACGCCCAGCGCCATGCCGGCGGCCATCATCACCACGAAATCCCAGTTGCTGGTGTGCGGCGCGGCCAGCAGGACATACTTGGGCGCCTGCGGAACGGACAAAACCACGCGCCATCCCGCCAGACCCATGCCGGTGCGTCCGAGCCATGCCAACACGGCTCGGCTCAACGGCCGCCTTGCGAACGCCGCGCCAAGGCCGCCTGCGGAAACGATACTTCCAGTTCACGCACCTTGCGAAACGAGGATGGCGCAGCAACAGTCGGTTGCAAGCGTCCGATTTCAAGCATTTCGATCACCTGCGTGAAACTGAACGGATAGGCGGCCTGGCGCGCCCCCCAGCGCGCAAGCGCCTGGCCCGCGCGCAACGGCAAAAGGGGCATGGCGAGCAGGTTCGCGGCCCAGCCTTCCTCGATGCCGAAGCGGTAGGCATCGGCTGCGTCGCGAAAGGTCACCTGTTGTCGCAGGGTCTCGCGGTGCAGGATCGCGAGGCCACAGGCCTCGATATCGGCCTCGAGGTCGGAGAAACGCTTGGGCACGTAGGATCGTGCCAAAGCGCGATCGGCGGCCCAGGCCAGCGCACGCTTGAGGGGATGGCGCGCATCGCGGAACTGGCGCCCAAGTTCGTAGAACGGTGCCCCCCCTTCTTCCGTGCTGGTGACCAGGGAA
Organism: Burkholderiales bacterium; assembly: GCA_043775255.1. Taxonomy (GTDB): domain Bacteria; phylum Pseudomonadota; class Gammaproteobacteria; order Burkholderiales; family JAEUOS01; genus JAEUOS01. The sequence continues at coordinate 2,721 of JAYVST010000644.1, read as the reverse complement.
AGCAGGCCATCGGGTGCAAGCAGGTCGCGTGCCTGTGCCAGCAGCGTCGCGCGGTCGACATAGGCGAGAATGAAATGTGCCAGCACCAGATCATGTCGCGCCGGTGGCAAGTACTCGAGGGCGCGCTCGGCGCTTGCCTCGACCACCGCCAGCGGTACGCGCGACGCGGCCAGACGCAGCATCGCCGGCGAAACGTCGAGACCTGTCATCTTCATCGGCAAGTCCAGCGCCGCCAGTTGCGCGAGCATCGCGCCGTCCCCCACGCCGAGGTCGATCACCGACAACGGAAGGACGCGCCCCGGCCAGCGCGCGCCCAGGCTGGCCGCGACGCGGCGGTTCTTTTCGGCGATGATGCCGCTACCGGAGTTGTAGCCGCGCGCGACTGCGTCGTGCAGGCGCCGGCTCATGCGCGGCCGGCGCGATGCGCGAGCAGACCATTGGCGCGGGACGGTTTCACTCGGCTTGCGGATAACATGATCGACCCCGCATTCTAAACAACCCGCGACGATGATCAAGGAAAACGCGCCCGCCGACCCGGCCGCCTGGCGCAGCAACCTGTTTCTGGCTGACGTTTCGGCGCACCACCTCGACCTGCTTGCCGACCTGGTGGTGCGCCATGAATACGTGGCCGGAGACGCGATTCTGATCGAAGGCGCACCCTCCGATCGCGTGTGCCTCCTGACGGCCGGCCGCGTCGGTGTTTACAAGGGTGCCGAACGGGCCCGCCTGGGCAGTGTCGAAGCCGGTGGCTGTTTCGGCGAGATGGGCCTGCTCTCGGGCGCAACCCGTTCGACCACGGTGACCGCAGAGACGGCGGTGGTTGTATGGTCCCTGTCGCGCGAGGCGCTCGACCGTTTCCGCACGCAAAGCGGTTGCGATCTGCTTGCCCTGTCCATGCGCGCGCAGGCCGGCGCGCTGGGCGATCGACTGGCGCGCACCAACGACGTGGCCGCGCAATGGCAGCGCGAGCGCATGGAGCAATACCGGATCCGCGTGTCCTTTGGCACACTGTTCACCAACGTCATCCTGATGATGTTCCTGTACACCTCGGCGCTGGGCGTGTTGCGCGAATTCTCGGCCGACGGCGATTCCAGCACGCTGACCACGTCCGCCCTGCTGATGCTGACCGCCGGCGGCGCCGCCTGGATCATGATGGCGAGCGGTTTCACGCCGGCCACGTTCGGTTTCACCCTGACCGGTTGGCGCCGGGCAGCGCTCGAAGGCATCGGATGGAGTCTGGTCTTCTGTGCGCTCCTGACGCTTGCCAAGGCGGCCTTGTTGCGCTGGGGCGATGGCTTCGCCCACCTGCAACTGTTGCGGCCCTGGGTATCGCCCGCCGGCATGGGCGCAACCCTGCTTGCCTATGTCCTGTATGCGCTGCTCGCCCCGTTGCAGGAATTCGTCGCCCGCGGCCTGATGCAGGGCGCATTGACGAAAATGCTCACCGGTCCGCTGGTGCCGCTGAAGTCGATTGTGGTCGCCAATGCGGTGTTCTCGATCAGCCACCAGCACCTCGGCCTGGGCTACGCGCTGGCGGTGTTCGTGCCGGGACTGTTCTGGGGCTGGCTGTATCACCGGCATGGTTCGCTTGTCGGCGTCTCGCTGTCCCACGCGATGATCGGACTTTGGGGCACCGGCATGCTCGACTTAGCCGGGATGATCGAAGCGTGAGGCCCGAGGTCGCGCGCCGGTCCGGGCGGGCCTCGGCTAAGGCCGGGCGGGCCTCGGTTGGGGCCGGTCGGCGCCGCACACCGATCTGCCTTATGCTTGGCGCCGTTTCGTCAACCTCCGCGCATCGATGAAAGCCCGTGTCGCCCTCCCCCTGATACTGCTGCTGGCAGGCTTCACGGCCACACCCGTGCGGGCCGCAGATGCTTTGCTAACCTTCACCGAAGCAGGCGCTTGCAAGCTGCTCTCGGCGAAGGAAACCGTCACGCGCCTGAACGAAATCGCCGCGCAGGGGTCGGTAACCTGGCAGGGAAAGTGCGCGGACGGCTTCATCGACGGCGCGGGCGTATTGCGCCACCAGGGCGTGGTGCGCGAAAACGAACGCATGCGGCGCTACGCGTTTTACCTTTCCGGTACGGCAAAAGCCGGGGTGCGGATGGGCACCTGGCGGCGCGAAACCTTCAACATGTTCGAAGACAGCACCAGGTACTGGACCAGTCTGGCTACCATCGTCTATGTCGACGGCATTGCCATGGGCTCGCCGAAACTCGCGCAAGTGCGCAGCAACGCCGACTTCACGCCGGCATTTCGGCAGTTGCTGGCCGAAACAGACGCACGTCTGGCTGCCGTGCGGGACAGGCCGGGTCAGCCGACCGAAGCAAGAGCACCACCGGGCGCCGGGTCGCAGACAGAACAACCCGCCGCAGTGCCTACCGCCAAGCCGGTGGCGGAAGCCGGCGCCAACCCAGCGACGCCCGGTTTGCGCGAACCCACCCCGGCCGCCGACGCAGCCCGCCAAGGCATGGCCCTCTCACCATTCGGCGGCACAACGCCACAATTCGGCGGCACAGCGCCGGCTATCCGCAGCGCAGGCCCGTCGGCGACGTCGGGAGCATCCGCATCGGCCAGTGCGTCGCCACCGGGCCGACAACCCGGTTCTGCGGCGGGCAGTGCGCTTGCGTTTCAAGGCAGCGGCCTGAAACCCGCAGGTGAAACCGGCTTGCGGCCCGCCAGTCCCGCGCAACCTGCGCAGCAACAGATCCTCGAACAACG
>JAYVST010000643.1:0-2038 GCA_043775255.1 Burkholderiales bacterium | reverse complement strand
TGCTACAAGTGTCTGCTCTCTTACTACAACCAGCCGGACCATCCGCTCATCGACCGCATGGACAAGGAGGCCGACGGTCTGGTGCTCGACATTCTTTGCCGCCTGACCGTCGGCAAATCAAAGCTTGGTACCCAGGGGCGAGCGCCGGCACAGCATGACGCGGAACTCGCGCGCATGACCGGCAGTTCGCTCGAAAAAGCGTGGCTTGTCTACGTGGAAGAGCACGGCCACCTCAAACCCGACCGCGCCCAGCACACGCTGACTGTGGCCAACACCTGTGCCGACTTTTTCTACGACGACTACCCCCTCGCGGTGTTCATCGACGGGCCGTCGCACGAGACCGGGGAGCAACGCATCAAGGATGAAGCCATCGACCGGCGCTTAGACGAACTCGGCTTCATCGTGGTTCGCTTTTCCAAAAACACCCAATCCTGGCCGGCGGTATTCGCCGCCCACGCCGACCTGTTCGGGCCGGCCAAAACGAAGCAGACATGAACGCACCTATTAGTGAATTCCACCCCGGCAGCCTGATTTCCGCCCGCGGGCGTGAATGGATCGTCCTGCCGGAATCCGATGGCGACACCTTGCGCCTGCGCCCCCTGGGCGGCAGCGAAAAGGACGAATCCCTCATTTACCTGCCGTTGGAGCGCGCGCCCGTAATGCCGGCGACGTTTCCATGGCCGCGCGTGGACCAGGCGCGCAACCATGCCGCCAGCCAGTTGCTGCTCGATGCGTTGCAGCTCAAGTTGCGCAACGGCGCCGGTCCGTTCCGCAGCTTCGGCAACATTGCCGTCGACCCCAGGGCCTATCAGTTGGTCCCGCTCTTGATGGCCATGAAACTGGCGACAGTGCGGCTCCTGATCGCCGACGACGTGGGCGTGGGCAAGACCATCGAAGCCGCCCTGATCGCGCGCGAAATGCTCGATCGCGGCGAGATACTGCGCATGTCGGTGCTGTGCCCACCCCATCTGTGCGAGCAGTGGCAGCGGGAACTCGCCGAGCGCTTCCATATTCACGCGGTCGTGGTGCGTTCGGCCACGGCGGCACGGCTTGAACGTGACCTGCCGCCGGGCACGTCGGTATTCGACGCGCATCCGTGCACGGTGGTCAGCCTGGACTACATCAAGTCCGAGCGCAGGCGCGAGGCCTTCCAGCGTTTTTGCCCGGAATTCATCATCGTCGATGAAGCCCATACCTGCACCCAGGGGGGCCAGGGGCGGCAGCAGCGCTACCAGTTGCTCAAGGGGCTCGCGGAGGACACGGCGCGGCACATGGTGCTCCTGACCGCAACACCGCACAGCGGCGACGAAGATGCGTTCTACAACCTGCTCGGCCTGTTGCGCCCGGACTTCACCGCGCTGAAGGATTTGCCGCCCGGTGCCCGCGCCGACCTGCGTGACGATCTGTCGCGACAGTTCGTGCAACGGCGGCGCCCCGACATTGCGGAATGGCAGGACACCTCGATGTTCCCGGACCGCAAGACGGCTGAGATCACCTATCGCCTGACCGGCGCCTGGGGCCAGTTGTTCAACGATGTGCTGGCCTACGCGCGCGAGCTGGTGGAGCGCGCCGAAGGCAAGGGGTTGCGCGAACAGCGCATGAACTGGTGGGCCGCGCTTGCCCTGCTGCGTTGCATCTCGTCCTCACCGGCCGCGGCGGTCAACGCGCTGCGTACCCGGCAGGTCGGCGCGCTGGTACCCGGCGAGCACAGCAAGGAGCTGACCCTGGACGAGATCGAGGCCGAGGCCGGCGAACGGATTCTCGACGGACTCGACGACGGCTTGTCGACCGACGACATCGAGCCGGCCGCGCAGACCGAGGACTCGCAGCGGCTCGCGGAACTCATCACCGCTGCCGAACGGCTGGCCGGCGCCGCGAATGACCCGAAGCTGGCCAAGCTGCAAGACCATCTCGGCGCCCTGCTGAAGGAGGGTTTTCGGCCGGTGGTGTTTTGCCGCTACATCGCCACCGCGCACTACCTGGCGGATTTTCTGCGCGCGAAGTTCAAGGACGTGGCGATCAAGGCCGTGACGGGCGA
>JAYVST010000642.1:0-1934 GCA_043775255.1 Burkholderiales bacterium | reverse complement strand
ACATTGTAGGTCGGCAAGGCGATCTTGCGTCCCTGGAGGAACTCCTGCAATAGCGTCTTGGCATCTTTGCCGAGCGTCTGGGGGTCAACAGTCTCGAGGATCGGGTGATAGAGCTTGGCGATCGTCAGGCGCGCCGCCTGGAATCCGCCATCGAGGAAAATCGCCCCGAACAGGGCTTCGAGGGTATCGGCCAGGATGGAAGGGCGCCGGAACCCTCCGCTTTTCAATTCCCCTTCACCGAGGCGCAAATATGGCGCCAATTCAATGCGCTGCGCGATTTCATAGAGCGTCTGCTGTTTGACCAGATTGGAACGTAGGCGCGACAGGTCGCCCTCGTCAAGCTTGGTGTAACGCTCGTAGAGCAAATGGGCGACGGCGCAGTTGAGAATGCTGTCGCCCAAAAATTCCAGGCGCTCATTGTGCGAAGCGCTGTGACTGCGATGCGTCAGCGCCTGATTCAATAGTTTGGGGCTGCCAAACTTGTGACCCAGCCGGCCCTCGAGATCAGCGAGATTCACAAGCGAATCCGCCGACACGGCTGCCTTCCTCCTTCTGCCCGCGCGCGCAGAGGATCAATGCGCTTGCGAACCTGTCACTGCGTCGGAAAGCATGCATGCGCAGAACGATCAGGGTTGGTCACTACTGCCGGCATACTCGATCAGCAGGCTGACATTATGAAAGAGGTGGACCTTCTTGTCGTATTTGAAACCGACGATGATGTTGGCGCCTTCCTTGGTGATCTCCAGATCCTTGCCCGAGATCGTGGTGATGTCATTGATGTTGGCTGCGCGGTCGAACGCCTTCTGGATTTCGAGCACGGTCTTGCCGCCGTCGCGAGCCTGGAGCGCGGCTGCCTTGATGCCGCGGAACTCAATGTAAGTTGGAATGACCTTCATGGCGCCGATGGCGACAATCACGATGACGACGCAGATCATCAGTATGCCAAGCATGCTGACGCCGCGCTGCCGGATCAAGCCGGATGTCCGAATCATGGAAATCCCCTTCGCTAGAGTCACTCAAAACCGCCTATTCTGGACAGATCGACGTTTAGTCCGCCGGACCAGTTCATCCAGATGCCGAATGCGCGACCGACGATGTTGCCTTCAGGCACAAACCCCCAGAACCGGCTGTCTAGGCTGTTGTCACGATTGTCGCCCATCATGAAATAGTGCCCGGACGGAACGGTGCAGATAATTCCCGCATTATTGTAGAGGCAATTCTCCCGGTTTGGAAACGACGCCGCCGACATGATGAATGCCGGCGCGTCCTCGTCATTCAAGGTCCGGTAGGTCTTGCCATCGGTGGTTTCGGAGAACTGTTTCGCGTACGCGGCCCGGTCCCGGTGCAGGAAATCGGCCTCGGCGCGCGTCTGCAGGGCCACACCGTTCACCGTCAACCGCTTGTTCTGATACGCGATGCGATCACCCGGAACGCCTACCACCCGTTTGATGTAGTCGAAAGAAGGATCGACCGGGTAGCGAAACACCATCACGTCGCCACGCTTCGGCGCTCCGAGGTCGACGATCTTCACATTGATGACCGGCAAACGAATCCCGTAGTTGAACTTGTTGACCAGGATGAAGTCTCCGACCAGCAGGGTCGGAATCATCGAACCAGACGGAATCTTGAAAGGTTCGACAACGAACGAACGAACCGCGAAAACCACCGCGATCACCGGAAAGAAGCTGGCCGGAAACTCCAGCCATGCCGGCGGCGTGCGCTTTTCGCGCGCAACCCGCTCCACCTCGGAATCACGGTCCTTCGCGTAGGCGGAGGGGTTTCCGGCGATGCGGACATCGAGCGCCCTGACTTCAGCCTCAAAGGCGAGTTGGCGGCGCTTCCTGAAGTAGAACGTGTCGGCGCACCAGAAAATACCCGTCCCGAGGGTGAGGCAAAAAAGGATCAGTGCGAAGTTCATCAGCCGGCCACCTGCA
>JAYVST010000641.1:0-4062 GCA_043775255.1 Burkholderiales bacterium | reverse complement strand
ACGCGCGCAAACCCGGCCTGGCGCAGGATCACCGTGGCCTGGCCGGAGCGCATACCCGCGTGGCACACCGGGATCACCGGCTTGTCCTGTGGGACCTCCGCGAGCCGGGCCTTGAGTTCAGCCAGCGGGATGCACTGTGCCCCGGCGATGCGGCCCAGCCTGTCGTCAAGCTCCTCGCGCTGGCGCACATCGAGCACATGCACTTCGCCCAGGTGATCGGCCACCCACTCCGGATCGATCTCGAGCAGCCCGGCATAGCTTTGCCGCACCGGCCCCCATGCGGCGGGCCGCAGCGCCTTTGCGTCCTCCGGCTTTCCCGCACGCAGGTTCGCCGGCACCGCGACGGCAAGCTGCTTGGGGTGGGGCAGGTTCAGGTTTTCCATGAAGCCGACAAAGTCGCGTTCGTCGGCACGGCCGCCGATGCGCGGATTGTGCGCGCGCTCCTCGCCCACCGACGACATGGTGCGCCCACTGTAGTCATGTCCGGGAAAAACCAGACAGTCGTCGGGCAGGCTGAAGATCTGTTCGGTGATCGAGTGGTAGAGCGTGGCCGCGTTGCCCTGCTGGAAGTCGCAGCGGCCGGCGCCGCGGATCAACAGGCAATCGCCGGTTACGGCCATGCGTCGGTCGTCGGTCACGTAGGTGATGCAGCCGTCGGTGTGGCCGGGGGTGGCGCGCACTTCCAGATAGGCCTTGCCGAAAGCCACGCGGTCGCCGTGATCGAGCCGCAAATCGGCCCCTTCGACGCTCTCGCCGTAGCGTCGCGAGATGCCGATGCGGCAGCCGGTGGCCTGTTGCAGCAGCCAGGCGCCGGTCACGTGATCGGCGTGGCAGTGCGTCTCCAACGCGGCCACCAGCGTGAGCCCGAGTTCCTCGACCAATGCGAGGTCGCGAAAGTGCTGCTCGAACACAGTATCGATGATCACCGCCTGCCGGCTTTGCGGATCGCCCAGCAGGTAGGTGTAGGTCGAGGAGGTTGCGTCGAACAGTTGCCGGAAAATCATGTTGGTGAACATGGAAGCTCCCGGGAGGAGATGGGCTGCTTGCACAAACTTAGCCGGCGATCGGAGTCAATGCGAGCCGAAGGTGTTCTTTGCCGGCAGCCATGCGGGCGATCTGCGTTTGTGTGTGGATGCACGGACCGGGGCAGTAGGCAGCCGCAGTCTGCGCTTGTCGCGTCAGGCCTTCTTGAGACGCTCATTCTGCGGGAACATGAAGCGCTTTGCTTCGTCGTCGTTCTCGGTCTTGAACTTGTGTTTGGTCTTCAGCGCGTTGGCGCGCTGCGCCGCAGGCCGCGCGTTGATTTCGTCCTGCAGGCGCTTGACGTTGGCGTAACGTGTGTATGCATCGTCGATGCCGAGCACGAAGGTCAGGTTGCCGGCCCAGCCCCAGAACGCCATGTCGACGATGGAGTATTCGTCGCCCAGCATGTATTTGGACTGCGCCAGATGATCGTCGATAAGCTTCCAGTGGCGATGCGCCTCGAAGTCGTAGCGGTTGAGGGCGTAGTCCTGCGGTTTGGGCGCCGCGTGGCGGAAGTGCACCGACTGGCCGGAAAACGGGCCCACGCCGGTGGCGATGAACATCAGCCAGGAAAGCATGTGGCCGCGCGCGGCGCTTGCGGCATCTTGCGGGGCAAAGCGCTTTTCGCGATCGGCCAGGTACAGCAGGATGGCGTTGCTGTCGAATACCGTGACCGCGCCGTCGACGATGGCAGGCACCTTGGCGTTCGGGTTGACCTTGAGGAAAGCGGCCGCGAACTGTTCGCCCTTGCGCGTATCGACCGGATGCGCCGCGTAGGCAATCCCCAGCTCTTCGAGCAGGAGGGCGACTTTCATCGGGTTGGGCGCGGCGCTGTAGAAAAAGTTGAGCATGTCGAATTTGGCCTGTAAGGGTGGTTGAGCGAGGGGCGATTCTAGGGCGAAAGTGGCGGCGGCGCGACGCCCGGCGCTATTCGGTCTGGGCAATGCGCTATTCCGCGCTGATGTTGTTGCGGCGTACGAAGCTGTTCCATCGCTCGCGCTCCTGTTTCAGGCTCGCGCCGAATTGCTCTGGGGAATCGAACACCGGCGCCAGGGCTTGCGCCCTGAGCCGTTCCGCCACTGCGGGCGTCTTCATCGCCATGCCGATTTGCGCATTGATGCGGTTGACCACGACGATCGGCGTTGCGGCGGGCGCCAGCGCGCTGAAGGAGGTCCACATTTCCACCTTGGGCCACCCGGCCTCGCCGATCGAGGGCACGCCCGGCAGGAGTGCGCTGCGTTCGTTCAATGCCAGCGCCAGCACACGGCCCGCAGCGATGTGCTGCTGCACGGTGGCCAGATCGGTGAACATGAATCCGATGCGCCCGGCCAGCAGGTCCACGTAGGCCGGGCCCACGCCCTTGTAGGGCACGTGGACGAACTTCGCGCCGCTGGCTTCTTCAAGCATGCGTACGCCAAGGTAGGGCGGTGAACCGCTGCCCGCCGAGCCGTAGGCGATGGATTCGCGTGCGCGGCGGCCGGCCTCGACCAGATCGGCAAGTGTCCTGAACCCGGCGCCGGGATGCGCGACCACCACCATCGGCGCCATCACGCCGCGCGTCACGGGGGCGAAATCGCGCTCGGCGTCGAACGGCAGGTTCTTGTAGAGCGCCGGATTGATCGCGATGGCTGCATTGGCGGAAATCAGCAGGGTGTAGCCGTCCGGCTCGGACTTTGCCACCGCCTGCGCACCGATGCCGCCGGAGGCGCCGGGGCGGTTGTCGACGACGAATTGTTGTTTCAGCGCCTCCGACAGGGCTTGCGCGAGGATGCGCGCATACGCGTCGGTGCCGCCGCCGGGCGATGAAGGGACGATGAGCCTGACCGGTTTCGACGGCCAGAGGTCCTGTGCCTGCGCCGTTGCGGCGGCAAGGGCCAGGAGAAGCGTCCAGATCAGGCGGCGCGCATCATGCATGAGTGTTGTTGGCCCTCGGAACGGCTCCGTTGTCATGCGCCGGACTGTATCGCGGAATGGGGCGCGCCGTCCGCATCCTCCTCTGATTGCACGAAATGCACTTCCATGGCGCGCGTCGCCGGACCTGTGGCCAACCTGCCGCCAGGCTGCACCTTCGCGCCGCGCTGCGCGCGTGCGGGCGATGTCTGCCGGGTTTCGGCACCTGAGCCGATGGAACTCTCGGCGGGTCACATGGTGCGCTGCGCGCGAACCGATATTGCGGCGACAACCTAGCGACTCCGGCCCGGCGGGCCAAACCGACCTTTGCCCACCTACCGATAAACTGTATTAATATACAGTTTATCGGTAAGCAACTGCGCTGCCGCAAACGCTAGCAGGAGTCTTCTCATGAGTTTCCAATTCGCCCATCAGCCGACGCTGATTGAAGTCGCCACGCTAGAATCGGCTATGGCTCGAGACAAATTTTCAACACCAAAGGTCGTGACCGATAGGCCCGCGATTGCGAGTACGTATTCCGCCACCAACTCGTCGACCCTTCATCACGGCGATTGCTTCGAGCTGATGAGGCAGATGCCCGATGAATGCGTACAGTTGATTGTCACTTCGCCTCCCTATAACCTTGGGAAGAAGTACGAAAAGCGCGACGACTTCGAGAAGTATCTGGCATGGCAAGGAAAGGTGATCGATGAATGCATTCGCGTGCTCGCGCCGCGCGGTAGCGTTTGCTGGCAAGTCGGCAACTATGTCAGCAATGGTGCGATAGTCCCGCTGGATATTGCGCTTTATCCCGCGTTTGCGAAGCACGGACTCAAGCTCAGGAATCGGATCATTTGGCACTTCGAGCATGGCTTGCATTGCTCGAATCGCATGTCAGGCAGGCATGAAACCGTGCTGTGGTTCACGAAAACAGACACTTACACCTTCAATCTCGATCCAATCCGGGTACCGCAAAAGTACCCAGGCAAGAAATACTTCAAGGGTCCAAAGGCCGGTCAGCTCTCGGGAAACCCATTGGGCAAGAACCCGGGGGATGTCTGGATTTTTCCAAACGTGAAGAACAATCACGTAGAGAAAACCATTCATCCTTGTCAATTCCCGGTTGAACTTGTCGAAAGGCTCATGCTT
>JAYVST010000640.1:0-5978 GCA_043775255.1 Burkholderiales bacterium | reverse complement strand
GGCAGCGCCTGCGGCAGGCGTGCCAGGCGAAACACCTGCCAGCGCGAGGCCGTGAAGGCCACCATCAGCTCGATCTGCTCGGCCGGCGCCGCGCGCAGGCCGACGATGGTGTTGGCCAGGAGCGGAAAGAACGCGATGGTGGCGGTGATGACGATCTTGGAGGTGACGCCATAGCCGAACCAGATCACGATGATGGGCGCGATGGCCACCTTGGGCAAGGTCTGGAATGCGACGATGTAGGGGTAGAGCGTGCGCTCCAGCAGGCGGAACTGGCTGATCAGCGCGCCCAGGATCAGGCCGGTGGCCGAACCCAGCACGAAGCCGGCGATGGTCTCGTAGAAGGTGATGCCGAAATGGCGCAGGAAATCACCCTGCATGCCGGTCCACAAGGCCACCGCCACCGCCGAGGGCGCGGGCACCACGATCTTCGGTACTTCGAAGATGCGCACCGCTGCCTCCCAGCCGCCGACGACCACCACGAAAAGCAGGATCGACAGCGGGATTTCGGGCTTCTCAAGCATGGTCTGGGCAAACGTGCGCGGTTTGCCGGATTCCAGAAACTCGTGTTCTTCACTCGCGGCGCGGCTCATGCTGTTCTTTCAGGCGTCGAGCGCGCCGAGTGACTGAAAATGCCGACGTATCGCCACCACGTGGCGGCCAAAGGCCTCGGAATTGATGATCTCCAGCGGGCGCGGGCGCGGCAGGTCGACCTGCATGATCTCGGTGATGCGTCCGGGACGCGGTGACATCACGATCACCCGGTCGGCCAGGTACACCGCCTCGGGAATGCTGTGGGTCACCAGCAGCACGGTCTTTTTGCTCTCGTTCCAGATGCGCAGGAGTTCGAGGTTCATGGTCTCGCGCGTCATCGCGTCGAGCGCGCCGAAGGGCTCGTCCATCAGAAGCATGGCCGGATCGTGCACCAGCGCGCGGCTGATGCCCACGCGCTGCTGCATGCCGCCGGAGAGTTCATTCGGATACTTGCCTTCGAACGCCTCGAGCCCGACCAGCTTCAGGTACTTGCGCGCCTGCACCTCGTAGAGGGCGCGGTCGCGCTTCTGGATTTCGATTGGCAGCATGACGTTTTCCAGCACGGTGCGCCAGGGCAACAGCACCGGCGCCTGGAACACCACGCCGACATCGCGGCTGGGCCCGTCGATCGGCTGGCCGCGCATTTGCACCGCGCCCGAGGTGCGCCGCAGGGTGCCGGCGAGTATCTTGAGCAGGGTGCTCTTGCCGCACCCGCTCGGCCCCACCACGGTGACGAACTCGCCCTCGCCGACAGCGAAGTTCACGTCCGACAGGGCATGGATGTTCGCGCCTTCGCGGGTGCGGTAAACCTTGTTCAGGCCGGCGACGTCGATCAGCATCGGCTGCCCCGCACCACGGGGCACCGGGCGCGCACGCCTGCGGCCGACATTCGGATGCTCACCGATGGAGAATGAAACACTCGACTTCCTTTGCTCGTGAAGTTGCGAATCAGGTGTTCGCATCCGCTCGGATCGGCTACGCTTGCTGCGCCCGACGGCCCCGAATGTTAAGCTAATTCCAACCCGTGAACGAAGCCGCATGCGACGCCACGGCTCACACCACAGCCCACGCTACAGCCCACGCTACAGCCCACGCCGCGGCCCACACCGCAGCCCGCACTACAGCCCACACCACAGCCCACACCACAGCCCCTTCCAATACCCATTCCACAACCCGCTCCAAATCGACTCCACAACGGAAAGAGCAAATTGCATACCGACATCCGCCAAGCCGAGAATCGCAAACGCATCGCCGCCATGCCCAAGGCCGAACTGCACATGCATCTGGAGGGCTCGATCGAAGCCGACCTGATGTTCCGTCTCGCGCGCCGCAACAACGTGCGCCTGCAATGGGAATCGGAGGAAGCCGTGCGTGCGGCCTACAAGTTCGCCAATCTGCAAGGCTTTCTCGACATGTACTACGCCGGCCTCACGGTACTGTTGACCGAGGCCGATTTCTTCGACATGACCTGGGCCTACCTGGAAAAGGTGCATGCCGAGAATGTCGTTCATACCGAGGTATTCATCAGCCCGCAGGCGCACACGCGCCGCGGCATAGCGTTCGAAGCCATGTTCGAGGGGATATGGAACGCGCTCAAACAGGCCGAGAGTCGCTTCGGCATGACTACCGGGCTGATTCTCGGATTGCAGCGCCAATGGTCAGAGGAGGACGCCTTTGCCATGCTCGACTTAGCGCGCACGGTGGGCGATCGCATTGCCGGCATCGGCCTGGGCGGACCGGAGTTGCCCAACCCGCCCGCCAAGTTCGTCAACGCCTACGCGCGTGCGCGCGCAGAAGGCTGGAAGACCGTGGCCCATGCCGGCGAGGAAGGCCCGGCCGCCTATGTCGCCGATACCGTCGATCTGCTCAAGGTCGATCGCATCGACCACGGCGTGCGCTGCGCGGAAGACCCTGCGCTGGTGGCGCGACTGGCGCTCTCACGCACGCCGCTTACGGTGTGCCCGCTGTCGAACGTGGCGTTGAAGGTATTTCCGAATCTGGCCGCGCACAACCTCAAGACCCTCCTGCGCGCCGGTGTCGCCGTCACCATCAACTCGGATGACCCATCCTATTTCGGCGGCTACATGAACGAGAATTTCAGCGCCACGCAGGAAGCGCTCGACCTGACCGCCGACGACATGGTCACCATCGCCCGCAATGGTTTCGAGGCGTCCTTCCTGCCGCCGCCGGTCAAGGCACGCCACATCGCCGCACTCGACGCGTACTGCAACACGTAAGGCCGGCGCGGTCGCCCCAGGCCGCTTTAAGTGGTCGGTGCGGGAGCGACCGCGAGCGCCCCTGCCACCTGCACGCCTGCCTTGATCACCGCCAGCTTCGGCGCCTGCAGCAGGATCGCCTGCGGCACGGACGGCGCGTCGAACAACACAAGGTCGGCGCGGCAACCGGGTGCTATGCCGTAGTCCGCCAGGCACAGCATGCGCGCGGCATTGTGAGTCATGGTGCGCCACAGCCGCTCTAAGCCGGCGTTGTGCAATTCGTTGGTGATCTGCGCCAGCAGCAACAGGGCCTTCAAGGGATCGGCATCGCCGAAGCGCACGAAGGGGTCCTGCATGTTGTCGGTGCCGCAGGCGACATTGACGCCGGCCTCCATCAGTTCCAGCACACGTGTCAGGCGGATGCGGGTGGGCAGCACACACACGCTTACGTCGGCCCGGCGTACCAGGTCGATGGTGTCGGCGGCAAGCGCGTCGGAAACGCAGGCAAGCGAAGCAATGTGGGACACCGCCACCCGCCCCTGCCAGCCGGTGGCGATGGTCTTTTGCGCCACGTAGGGCAGGGTGAAAACGTCGGCGCTGTCCCAATTGTCGAGGTGGTAGTCGATGGCGCGATCGAAACGCGCTGCGAGTGCGAAACTCGCGTCGACTTGCCGCTCCGGGTCGGAAGGCCAGACGCGCCGGTTGACGTTGCCGCCGACCACCTGCGCACCGGCGTTGAGTGCTTGTTCGATGAACGGGGCGGCCCCGCCTTCGATGCTGCCGGGCGTGTCGAACCAGCCTTCCTGCGGAAAAGCGATGATTTGCAGATCGACCCGTCCGGCCATCCGTCGCGCCGCGTCTGCAACTCCCGTGACGGCGCGCAGGCCGACGAAGGGGTCGGCCTCGCAGTTGGTGCGCGCGGACGTGGTGCCGTGAATCAGGCCCATGTGCAGCGCGCGTTGTGCGCGAGCGGCGACGTCAAGCTCGGTAAAGGCGGCCTTGAGGCCGCGCACGGTGCGGATTGCCGTTGCCAGGTCGACGGCGGCGGCCGCGTCGAGCACCCGATCGGCGGTCAGCGTCTTGTCGACATGCACATGCGGATCGACAAAGCCGGGCGACAGCAAGCGGCCGCCGGCGTCGTGGGCCGGCTTTTCGGCCGCTGGGCCGCCCGGCTCGGGACGCACGGTGGCGATCCGCCCGCCTGCGATCTCGACGCGCCAGCGGCCCTCCTGTTGCGGCAGTACCGCGTTGCCGATGCTCCAATCCATTTCGTCCTCTGTCTTCCGCTCAACTGCCACATGTCCGCCACGCCGGTCCGTTGGCCATCGCAAGCGCCATGTCCGCTGCGCGCGCGTGGCACATATCGTGCAGGGCTTTTTGCGTTCCGCAGCGCGACCGTTGCCGGTCCGGCGCGGCGTGCGCGCTATGATGGCACGCCGCATCTTCCGACGCATGCAGCACACACCGAACCGACCATGATGCCCCGCGATCTTGTGATCGGCGACGCCCGCCTGCCTGACGGCCGACGCGTGCGCGTGAGCGTCGCCGCCGGCGTGATCGCCGCGATCGACGACGCCGGCTCCCCGGAACCCGCTGCGCTTGCGCCAACGACCCGCATCGACGCGCAGGGCATGCTGCTGCTGCCGGCGTTCGTCGAAGGCCATGCGCACCTTGACAAGACCTGGACCGGCCTGCCGTGGATGGAGAATGAGTCCGGCTTAGGCATCGCCGAACGCGTCGCCTATGAACGCGAGGTCGAGGCGCGTATCGCCTATCCGGTGGCCGAGCGCGCCGGCCGTCTGATCGAACAGATGGTGGCCAACGGCAGCACCCGCATTCGCACCCATGTCGACATCGCGCCCGGCGTCGGCTTGCAGCGCCTGCATGGCATGCTGGCCGCGCGCGAAAAGTACCGCGACGTAGCCGACATCCAGATCGTCGCCTTTCCACAAATGGGCGTGATGAAGCACGCGGGCATGCTCGATCTTCTCGACGCCGCGCTCACAGACGGCGCCGATGTCCTCGGTGGCATCGACCCGGCCACAATCGACAGCGACATCGGCGGGCAACTCGATGCCCTGTTCGCGCTGGCCGGGCGGCGCGCTGTCGGGCTGGATTTCCACCTCCATACCCAGGGAACGCTGGGCATTCATGAACTCGAGCAGGTGGCAGCGCGCACGCTGGCTGCCGGCTTGCAGGGCCGGGTCGTTGCGAGCCATGCGCATGGGCTGGGCACCTCCGCCCCGGACGTGCAGGCAGCCACAGCGGAAAAACTGGCCGCCGCCGGGGTCGCGGTGTGCACCTACGCACCCGGCTGGGTGGCGCCGCCGCCGCTGGCCCTGCTGCATGCCGCCGGGGTTACCGTGTTTGCCGGTTCCGACAACGTGCGCGACGCCTGGCAGCCCTATGGCACCGGCGACATGCTCGAACGCGCCTGGATCGTCGCCTATCGCAGCGCCTTTCGGCGCGACTCCGAATTCCGCTTCGCCTTCGACATGTGTACCGGCTTAGGCGCCAAGGCCTGCGGCTTCGTCGGCCACGGCATGGCCGTCGGCGACCGTGCCGATTTCGTCTTGCTTGCGTCCGAGAACGTGCCGGAGGCGATCTGCACGCGTCCGCGACGATGCTGGGTGATTCAGCATGGCCGTGTGGTGGCGCGCGACGGCCGCTATCTCGGCGCCGACCCACCTCAGGAAACGCCATGACACCTTCCGCCGTCTCGGCCGTCATCCGCAGGCTCAAGCGCGCCGGGGTCGGCATCGCCTGCTACCTGCCGGACTCGCTCTTCAAGCCGCTCTACCCTGCGCTCGACGCCGATACCGAGATCCGCACCATCCGCGTCACCAACGAAGGCGAAGGCGCGGCGATCTGCGGCCATCGCGCGCGGCGCCGGCATCGATGAGGCCCATGTGGCCACCGATGCGGATGCCTTCGAACGGCATTGCGTGGCGGGCCTTGCCGCGCAGGCGCCGACTCTGGTGGTGGCCAAGGTGGACGCAAGCGTCCGGCGCGACATCCGCCGCAAGCATTCCGACGGCCGCGAAGACAAGTACATTTTCGTGCGCCATGTCGAGCGCACCGAGGGCATCACCATCATGGGGCCCTCGGAGCACAACTAGCAGCCTGTCGGACTTGGGGAACGTCGGCTACAAATCGGCCGCAGCGGTCCATTTTTCACCGCCTTCTTGTCCCATAGCCGGGCTATGGGACTGCGAATGCGGCAAAAACTGT
>JAYVST010000639.1:0-4809 GCA_043775255.1 Burkholderiales bacterium | reverse complement strand
CGGGAAGCGGGAAATCACCGCGAGCGGGCTCAGGGTGCCCGGGTCGAGAGGGAGGGTGAAGGATTGGGGGTTCATGGGATTGGTGACGTGTTGTCGAGGCTTGCCCTGCCCTCACCCCGGCCCTCTCCCGCCAAGGCAGGAGAGGGGGTCGCGTCTGCGACGGTTCGTAGGCTTGTCGGGAGAAAGAAAATCAGTTGCAGAGAACACTGCTGTCCGGTTAAACCGTTGATGAGAACGTGAACCGTGCTGACCTCTGCGGTTCGTGACTGCAACTATACGAGGAAGCCGGGCGGCGCCGGCAGTCCCAGCGCATCCTGTCCGAACATCGGCGCCTGTACATCCCAGGTCAGGGCGATGTGCGAAGCGGCGGCGTTGAGGTCGCGGAAGCGTCGCTGGGTGTGATTCTCGCTGGCGAGGCCACCTGCGCCGCTCATCGACATCACGTTGTCCATCGCCTGCTTGGCCAGGCGCACGCCGTAGGCGAGATTGCGCTTCCAGCGCAGCTTGTCGCTGCGCGGCGATCCGTGGCCTGCCGTGGTTTGCGCCTGCATTTGCGCCAGGTCGGCGCGAAACTGGGTTTCGAAAAAATCGACCGCTGCCATGGTCTCGGCCAGGCGCAGTTGCAAGGGTGCGAAGTCGGCCAAGCGGGCGCCGGAGTAGGTACCGGCGCGGCGCTTGAGGGTCGCGGCCATTTCGTCGGCCGCGGCGCGCGCCAGGCCCAGAGGCACCATGCCGAGGCCGAAACCGAACATGGCGAAGGTGGGCAGACGATAAAGCGGCGCTGCGTGGACGCGGCCGCCCGGCACATGGGCGCCTTCGGCGAACACCTCGGCCACCAGGGTGCGGTGTTGCGGCACGAAGGCGTCGTCGATGGCGACATTGTGGCTGCCGGTACCGGCAAGCCCATAGGCGCGCCAGTCGTCCAGGCTCTTGAACTCCGGTTGTGGAACGAGAAAGAAGCGTCGCTCCGGCGGCCCGCTCCGCTCGACCATGGCGCCTACCAGCATCCAGGAGGCCGCATCGACACCGCTGCCGAACGGCCATTTGCCACTGACGCGAAAGCCGCCATCGACCGGAATCGCTTTTCCACAAGGGAAAGCCAGGCCGGTGGCGGCCACGGCGCCGGGCTCGCGGTCCCACACGTCGTGCTGGGCCTGCAATTCGAACTGGCCGATGTTCCACGAGTGGGTGGCGAGGTTGAGCCACACCCATGCGGTGGAGGCGCATGCCTTGCACATTTCCAGCACGACGTCGAGAAGTACGTCGGCGCCCAGTTCGGAGCCACCGAACATGCGCGGCTGCATCATGCGCATCAGGCCGCTTGAATACAGCTCGCTGATGGTTTCATCGGGGCAGCGGCGCAGCGCCTCGCAATCCGCGGCACGCGCGGCGAGCTTCGGTGTGAGCGCGCGGGCGGCGGCGATCGCCTGGTCGGCGGTGAGAATCGGGGAATCGGGGTGGGGCACGGAGAACAGATGCGGCGCACGCCGGGGCGTGCGCCGCAGGCGCTGCGTCAGTCGATCTTGTACTCGGACGGAAAGGTGTAGCCCAGCTTCTTCAGGTTGGCGATGTAGGCACGAAAGACACGGGTGCCCGGTTCGCCGCGCTTGTTGGCGTCCTTGGCCATGTCGTTGGGCAGGCTGGTGATCGCCTTGGCCCACTTGGCGCGTTCTACCGGCGGCAGGTTGAATACGGCGACCCCGGCTGCCTTGAGCTTTTCCAGGCCTTCGTTGTCCGCCTTCTGCTGCATCTCGGCATTGACCACGTCGTACTCGCGGCCGACGGCGACGAACACGTCCTGTACCGGCTTGGGCAAGGTTTTCCAGGTGTCCATATTGATTGTCAGCCCGATGGCTGCCGGTGCGCCGAGGCCGGCATTGAGGAAGTACTTGCCCACCTCGTGCAGCTTGAAGCCGAAATAGGGGCCGGGAAATATCACGAAGCCCTGGTAGACGCCGGTCTGCATGGCGTTGTAGCCTTCATTGAGGCTGGTTTGCACGCCCACCACCCCGGTGTTGCGGAACCAGTTGAGGTTGGGGCCGGCAGCGCCGACCTTCTTGCCCTTGAGGTCGTCGAAGGTCTTGATTTCGAAGCGCGCGCCAATGCCGTAGTCGCCGTTCTGGCCAATGCCCAGGTGCTTCTGGTTGTACTTCTTCTCAAACACCTCGTAGAGCCACTTCACTTCGTCGTAGGTGGCGCGCACGGCCTTGACTGCCAGCACGTGGTCCGAGGGCTGGAACGGAAAGTAAAAAGGGAAATTGTTGGTGAACAGCGTGGCGCTGTGGAACGGGAAATTGACCACGCCCACGTCGAGCAGGCCGGACTTGGTGGCTTCGAGCGTTTCCGGAAGTTTGGCGACTGAACCGCCCCAGGCTGCGGTCCATTCCACCTTGTGTCCGAGTTTCTCCAGGCGCTTGTTGACTTCCGGCATGAAGAAGTCCTGCACCGCCGTTACGTGCGCGATACCGGTCACCGGATGTCCGGCGCCGATGCGCAGCTTGTAGGTCTCGGCGGTTGCACTGCCGGCACAGGCGAGTGCGGCTGCGGTGAGCAGGGCGCGCACGGCGCGGATTCTCTGCGAAAGCATGGAACGTTTCATCTTCGTCTCCTCTTGAGAAACAGTGCGCCTAGAAGCGCGTTGGCAAAAGCGTTGCAATGATGGGGAAGTAGTAGATGACGAATACCTCCCCGACCAGAAACACCCAATAGGGCGTGGAACCGCGGAAAATCTGACTCAGGGTCACGTCGCGGTCGGGCACACAGGCTTTCACCGTGTACACCGCCAGCCCGAACGGGGGTGTCAGGATGCCGGCCTCGATGGCGAGAATGCCCATGATGGCGAACGCGATCGGGTCGATGCCCAGCTTGGCCGCAACCGGAGCGAAGATCGGCACGGTGAGCAGGATGATCGACACCGAGTCGATGAACATGCCGAGCACGAACCACACCGCCACCATGCAGGAGACGATCGCCAGGGGCGAGAGGCCCAAGCCAAGGATGAATTCCTGCATGCTGTTGACCACGCCACCCATGGCCAGCAGGCGCGAATACATCTGTGCGCAGATCAGGAGGAACAACAGCGGCGCCGAGGTGCGGCCGGTTTCGGAGATGGCGTCGAGTACTTCCTTCCATTTGAGGCCTTTGACCAGTGCGAGCGCCAGTGCGATCAGGGCGCCGATGCCGGACGCCTCGGTCGGGGTGAAAAGACCGGTCCAGATGCCGCCCAACACCACCACGATGAGAATGGCGGTGCCGAGCGTGCCGATGATGACGTCGCGGTCGATCGGCGTGGTGTCCAGTTCAGCCTTCGCCAGCACGCCATTGACCACCCGCTTGCCTTCGCCGAACAGTTCGGGTTTGAGCAGGGCCAGCACCACGCAGTAGGCGGCGTACAGGAAGGCCAGCAGAAAGCCGGGCAGGAAACCCGCCAGGAACAGCTTGCCGATCGAAAGCTCGGTAAGAACGCCCCAGACGATCATCAGCACCGACGGCGGGATCAGCATGCCGAGGGACGAACTGCCGGCGATGCAGCCGAGCGCGACCGTCTTGTCGTACTTGAGCGCCACCATCTGCGGGTAGGCAATGCGCGAGAAGGTGGCGGCCGAAGCGATCGACACGCCCACCACGGCCGCGAACACGGCATTGCCCAGGACGGTTGCCACCGCCAGCCGCCCGGGAACGCGCATGAGCGAACGATTGATCACGATGAACATGTCCTTCGCCGCGCCGCTCCTGGCGATGAGTTCGCCCATCAGGATGAACATGGGGATGACGGCGAACACGTAATCGCGCAGCACCTCGTACGAGGTCGACGAAAGGATGGACAGGGCAACGCTGGTCTTGCCGGCTAAGATGCCGACGCCGACCACGCTGGCGACTGCCAGTGCGATGTTGATGTGGAAGCCGGCGGCGATCATCAGGAGCAGGATGACGATCATCATCCCGGCGAATGCGGTCGAGCTCATCGGTGCGCCCCCCCGGCGGCGCCCGCGTCGGCGTCTGGCGCCGCTTCATGGTCGCCACGCAGGCCGCGCAGGAACAAAGAGACATAGGAGAGCGCGGACATCAGGCTCATCGCCACGATGATGATGCGCACCGGCCAGGTCGGCACGCGCAGGGCGCCCTCGCCCTGGTACTCGCCGATCTCGACCGCGCTTAGCATCGGCTCCCAGGAGGCGTAGGCGATGGCGACGAACAGCGCGATGGCCACCAGGTAACCCAGCATGGAAAAGCCGCGCATCAGCCAGGCCGGCAGATAGGCGTCGAGAAACTCTGCGCGCAGCATGCCGCGCATGCGGATCGAGTGCGAGAGCTGCAGGAAGGCGATGGCGACGATCGAGTTGGCGACCAGCTCGGCGGTGCCCTGGATCGGTGCGTCGAAAATGCCGCGCCCGACCACATCGGCCAGGATCAGGAAGGCCAGCGAAAACAGCCAGATTGCCGCCAGCATGTGCAGGCTGCGGGCGAACTTGCCCAGCCATCGATCGATGATGCCCATGGTCTCCACCCTCATGTCCGCAACGGAAAGCGCGGTGCGGACGGCCTTGTTGTAGTATCGGCCCGAATTTTTCAGGCGGAGCGGTTTTCGCTCCGCCAATGTGCAGTGCTCGGGCCAGCTTTCTTTTAAGTCTATCGCACGATCAGCCTATTGACCATCGCGGAATTGCGGCCGCGTCATGAGGGGGAGACAGGATGCATTACGGTGAAATCGAAGGTGGCGGTTTCGAAGTCGTGGAGCCAGAATTCGCGCGCTGTTTCGTCGGCCACGCGCGCGTGGAACGGCTGTGGAGCGGTTGCCGCTGGGCCGAA
>JAYVST010000638.1:0-5769 GCA_043775255.1 Burkholderiales bacterium | reverse complement strand
GGGCGGCATGCAGCAGCGCGTGGCCATCGCGCGCGCGCTGGCGCTGGACCCGCACATCCTGCTCATGGACGAGCCTTTCGGCGCGCTCGACGAGATCACGCGCCTGGAGATGCAGGCCGAGTTGCTGCGGGTGTGGTCCGGCCGGCGCAAGACGGTGGTGTTCGTCACCCACAGCATCAGCGAGGCGCTGACCCTGGCCGACCGCATCGTGGTGATGGGCGACGGCGCCATCGCCGCCCTGCATGCGGTCGAGCAGGCGCGGCCGCGCGCGCGCAGCGACCCTGCCCTGTTGCACCTGCACGACGAGATCTGGCGAGGCCTGCACTGATGCGCGACTTCACGGTGCGGCATGCGGCAGTCCTGCAGGGGGCGGGGCTGATCGTCGCGTTGCTTGTCGCCTGGGAGGCGGCCGCGGCTCTGGGCTGGCTGCGTCCACACTCCTTTCCGCCGCCGTCGAAAGTCGCGCGCGGCGCATGGGAACTGGGAGTGAGCGGCTTTCCGGAAGGCGTGCGCGTGTGGACCCATGTGCTGGCGACGCTCAAGCGCATCTTTGCGGGCTTCCTCCTGGCGATCGGCGCGGCCATTCCGCTGGGCATCGCGATCGGCGCCTCGCGCACGCTGGACCGCCTGACGCACCCGATCGTGGTCTTCGCCCGCTCGGTGGCGACCTTGAGCCTCCTGCCGCTGGTGATCGTCTGGTTCGGCACCGGGGAGCTTTCCAAAACGCTTCTGATCGCCTACGGCTCTTTCTGGGTGATGCTCTCCAACGTGATCGTCGGCGTGAAGCAGGTCGACCCGATGCTGGTCCGGGCGGCGCAGACCATGGATGTGCGCAAGACGGAGATATTCACCAAGGTGGTCCTGCCGGCGTCCCTGCCGCGCATTTTCGCCGGCGCACGCACCGCGCTGGGGGTCGGCTTCATGGTGATTGTCGGTGCCGAAATGATCGGCACCATCGAGGGCTTGGGCGCGCTCATCATGGAAGCACGCAACTTCTACCGCACCGACGTAACCATCGTCGGCATGGCGCTCCTGGGCGTACTGGGCGTGCTCTTCGCACTTGCAATGGAAACCCTGGAGCGGCGCCTGCTGCCCTGGCAGCGCGGCCTGTCGGAGGTGCGGCGTTGACCCGGCGCGCGGCCGATTTCTTCCTGGGTTTGGCCGGCGTGGTCGTCGCGTTGACCATCTGGGAGCTGCTCGCCCGCAGCGGCATGGTGAGCCAGGCGGTGTTTCCGCCGCCGACGCGCGCGCTGGCCACCGGACTGTCCAAGGTGCCGCCGGCCGAACTGGCCGGCCATGTGTGGACGAGCGTGCAACGCATCCTCATCGGCTTTTCTCTGGGCGCGGTTCTGGGCATCGCCATCGCCATCCTCGGCGGTTGGTACCGGACCATCGGCAACCTGGTGCGCCCGCTGGTCGAGCTGCTGCGTCCGATTCCGCCGCTGGCATGGATTCCGATGGCGATCGTCTGGTTCGGGCTGGGCGAGCCGTCCAAGGTGTTCCTGATCTTCCTCGGCGCCTTCTTTCCGGTGCTCACCAACGCGTGGAAAGGCATGGCCGGCATCGATGCGGCGCTGTTGCGCGCCGCGCAGACCATGGGACTCAAGGGCCCGGAGTTGCTGCTGAAGGTGGCGATCCCGGCGGCGCTGCCCGACATCGCCACCGGGCTACGCATCGGCTGGGGCCTGGCGTTCGGCGTGCTGGTGGCGGCCGAGTTGATCGCCGCCGAATCAGGGCTGGGCTACCTCATCATGAACGCACGCCAAATCGGCGAAGTCGAGGTGATCATCTTGGGCATCCTCGTCATTGGCGCGCTCAACCTTGCAACCGACGCCTTGCTGGGCCGGTTGCTGGCATTGTGGATGGGCAAGTGGCAGGACAAATCCATCCGGGACTGAAAAAAGCGCAGCGTCGCTCAACTGCAACATCCACCAAGGAGACCCTTTCATCATGAGCACTCGCAGACATTTCATCGCCACCGGCGCGACACTTGCCGCCGGCGCCATTTCCGCGCTTTCCGGGACGCTTTCCGCGCAGGCCGGCAAGCCCGAGTCCGCCACCCTGTCGCTCGGCTTCGGCATCGACCCGCCCTTCGCGCCGCACATCGTCGCCATGCAGAAGGGCTACTTCCGCGAGGCCGGCTTTGCCGACGTGAAGACGCGCACCTTCCAGTCCGGCAACCTGGCCGGCGAGGCGCTGGTGGCAGGCGAAATCCAGCTCTGGACGCCCGGTAACCTGCCGCCGATCTCGATGGTGCACAACGGCATCCCGGTGGTGGTGGTCGGCACGGCGAGCGTCAACTGGGACGTCGAGAAACTCACCGTGCGCAAGGATGCCAACGTGAGTGCGCCCGAAGACTTATACAAGATCAAGATCGGACTTTTTCAGGGTTCGACCTCGAGCGCCTTCCTTTCCACACTCGCCAAGCACTATGGCCTTGACGAGCGCCGCCTTCAGGTGGTCAACCTGCCGCCGCCGGAGCAGTTGGCCAGCCTCGTATCGAACAACGTCCAGGCACTCCTGTGCTGGGAGCCGTGGCCGAATCGCGCGCTCGCCACCGGCAACGCGCAGGTCGTGCACAGCGGACTGACGAGCTACTTCAGCGCCAACAACGGCCAACGGGTCAAGGTGTCCGATGGACGCAGCGTGCTGGTGGTGAGCCAGGAATTCGCGCGCCGCTCGCCCAACGCCCTGCGTGCCGCCATGGGCGCACTGCTGCGCGGGCAGCGCTACGTCGCCAACCCGGCCAATCTGGACGAGGTGCAGCGCATGTTCGCCGAGTTCCAGAAGCAGGACCTGGGCCTGGTGCGCGCGATCTGGGGCAACTACGTATTCAACCCCGGCTTCGACGACGCCTATGTGGCCGACATGGAACGCACCGCGGCGTTTCTCGAAGCGAGCGGGCGCATCAAGAAACGCATGAACGTCCTCGACTACACCTTCACCGAGCCGCTGGCGGGACTCGATGCCTCGCTGGTCAAGGTGGGAGGGCGCTGGAAGGCCTGACATGGTTGCCACGCACGCGCGGGTCGGCGTCGGCATCATCGGCGCCGGTTTCATCGCCGACTACCACCTGGCGGGATTGGCCGCTGCGGGCGGTGCGGACGTACGCGTGATTGCCGGCCGCACGCCCGGCAAGACCGCCGCGCTCGCCGGGCGTTACGGCATACCGGTGGTTGTCGGCAATTGGCGCGAAGTGCTCGCTCGTGACGATGTCGACGCGGTGGTGATCACCACCCCCGACGACACGCATCCCGAAATCGCCATTGCGGCGGCGGCGGCGGGCAAGCACATCCTGCTGCAAAAGCCGATGGCGCGCACACCGGACCAGTGCCGCCGGATCATCGCCGCGGCCGCGCGCGCCGGCGTGCATCTGTCGGTAAGCTTCATGCACCGGCATTTCGAGGAAGTCGAACTTGCAAGGCAATTGCTGGCCGACGGCGTTATCGGCCAGCCCTACTCGATGCGCATGCGCAACGCGACGCCGGGCGCGGACTGGGGCGCCTGGTTCTACAGCCGCGCGCGGGTCGGCGGCGGCGTGGTCATGCAACTCGGGGTGCATGGCATCGACTTGTTGCGTCACCTGTTCGGCGACATCGTCGCCGTGAGCGCCTGCACCGCGCTGTTGCGGCGCGAGCGCAGGCTTGCCGACGGCACGACGGTGCGGCCTGACAACGAAGACCATGCCCTGGCGACCTATCGTTTCGGCACGGACGCGCTGGCCTCCCACGAGATGAGCATGAGCGAACTTGCGGGCTGCGACCGCTTCACCCTGGAGATTTATGGCGAACGCGGCACGATCTGGCTACGCTCGTTGCGCGGGCCTCTGGCCATCCATGCGCCGGCGCACACCGGCACGCGCGAATGGCACGTGCCCGCCGTGCCGGCCCGGGCGAGCGGAGAGCGCCAGCATCGCGCGTTTCTCGACATCGTGCGCGGTGATGCGGCGCCCGACGATACCGCCGCAGCCGGGCTGGAAAGCATCAAGGTGGCCGCAGCCATCTATCGCTCACATGAAATGCGCTGCGAAGTGGCTGTCGAGCCGACGGGAGAGGGCAGGTGAAGACGCCCATCCGCGTTGCCGTTCTTTCGTTTGCCCACTATCACGCCAATTTCTGGACCGAGGTGTTCAAGGCTTCGCCGTTGGCGACGCCAAGCGCGATCTGGGACGACGACCACGCGCGCGGACAGGCCGCCGCAGTTGCGCATGGCCTGGCGTTCAACCCGGACTTGAGCGCCGTGCTGTCCGGTTGCGACGCCGTCGCCATCTGTTCGGAGACTTCGCATCACCTCGCTCTGGCAGAACAGGCCGCGCGCGCGGGATGCGCCATTCTTTGCGAGAAGCCGCTGGCGACCTCGATGGACGAATGCGCGCGCATCGAGCGCGCCGTTGCCGACGCCGGCATTGTCTTCATGCAGAGCTTCCCCAAACGGTTCGATCCGGTAAATCACGAATTGAAGCAACGTCTCGACGCGAGGGAATTCGGCCGCATCGGCCTGGTGCGCATTCGTCACGGCCATTTCTACGGCCGCGACACGAACTTCGTTTCAAGCTGGCATGCCGACCCGCGCTTGAGCGGCGGCGGCACCCTCATCGACGAGGGGGTGCACGGCGCCGATTTCCTGCGCTGGATGTTCGGCGAGCCGGTGGCCGTGACCGCCGTCTGCTCCAGCGCCCTGCTCGGCCTGGAGGTCGAGGATCTCGCCGTCGCCACCTTCCGCTACGCCGACGGCATGCTGGCCGAACTGGTCACGAGCTGGAATTTCGTGGCGGCGGAGAATTCGATCGAAATCTATGGCCTGCGCGGCAGCGCGATCATCGGCGGGGTCGACCTGGCTTCGAGAGATTTCTGCAACGCCGCCTGGCTCAAGACCTACGCCGGCGGCGCGCGGGTCTGGCAGGTGTCGGACACGGTGCCGCGCTTCAAGACCGGCGGCTTCCACCAGCAGAACGCGCTCGCCTTTCTCGATGCGCTGGCAAGCGGCAAACCGCCGCCAATCACCTTCGAGGACGGCGCGCGGGCGCTGGCGATGATTCTGGCCGCCTACGAGGCGGCGGCACAGGGGCGCGAAGTGACCATTCGCTACGGCGATCGTTGAGAACCGGGTCTTCGCCCACGCCCACCTGGGGACAGAGGCCCGGGCCATCACCTTGCGGTTTTTTTCCTGAAGGGACATTGCAATGAAATCGAAACCAAAGATCGCCATTCTCGGCTGCGGAAATTTTCCGCGCCGCTATCACGTGCCGGCGCTGGCCGCGGAGACGCGCGCCACTCTGGCGATGATCTGCGATACCAGCGACGCGGCGGTGCTCAGGGAAACCGCCGCGCGCTTCGGCGCCGTCCTTACCCCGCGCATCGACGACCTGTTCGCACCGGGGGCGTGCGATGCCGTCATCATCAGCACCCCGCATACGCTGCACGCGACCCACGCGATGCGCTGCGTGAAAGAAGGCAAGCACGTGCTGTGCGACAAACCGTTCGTGATGCGCTCCGCCGACGCGCGAGCGCTGGCCGATGAGGCGCGTGCCGCCGGCCTGGTCGGCGCGGTCGCCTTCAACCGCCGCTTCGACGCCGGCTGCCTGCGCGCGCGGCAGCTGATACGCGAGGGCGCCATCGGCGAAGTCCGCTACGTCGAGACCGTGCAGCTGGGCTATGAAAAGGCCGGCTGGTTCCTCGACCCGGCGTTAGGCGGCGGCGGGCCGTTCACCGGCCGCGGCGCGCACATGGCGGACCTGCTGCCGTGGCTGCTCGATGCAACACCGGAACG
>JAYVST010000637.1:0-5429 GCA_043775255.1 Burkholderiales bacterium | reverse complement strand
CTCGCCGCGCCCTTCCACCATCGCCTGGAACCAGAGCGGGACCACGCTCGACCCGACCCACATCGGCGCCCCCATCTGGCCCGCGCCGATGAAGCCGATACGCTGACCCATGGGCAGCTCTACTGCTTGGGCCAGAACGGCTTGGCCAGTGCGCGGTCGGGCGGATAAATCGTGACCGGCACGCCCTTCTGCCATTGCACCATCACGATCGGTGCGTTCATGCGCCGGCCCTTTTCATCGAACTTTATGCTGCCGGGAAACGCCACCGCGGCTGGGCCGTCTTTCAGGTCCATCTTGCGAATTTCCTCGGCGACCTTCAATTTGTCGGCCGCTTTCGCGCGTTCCAGCGCTTCCTTGAGAATCCACATGTCGCCATAGGCGGTAATGGCGTCCTGGGTGATCCAGGGCTCGTTGGTGCGCTTCTTGAACATTTCGTTGATCGCCTCCTGTCCCTTCAGGTTCCAGTCGGCGACGATAAAGATCACACCTTCAATCAGGTCCGCCGGTACGTTCTTGAGCACCTCCGGCGCACCGAGGTGGGCGCCGTTGGAAATCACCGGTATGACGCCGCGGGCGATGCGAAACTCGTTCATCTTTTCCAGCCCGAGCTTGAGGTCGGAAATGGTGGTTGGTACGAAGATCAGCATCTCCGGCCTGGTCGTACGCACTTTCTGGATCAACGAGGTTGCGTCCGCAAGCGGCGGGGTGAAGGTCTCGTCCATCAAGGTTTTCAAGCCGAACTTCGCCAGGCCGCCCTCGCGCAGGGGCTTGAGGAAAAAAACCGGCGACGCGGTGTTGTCGCCGATCAGGCCTACCGTCGTGGGCGCCTTGCCGGTCGCCAGCTTCGCCAATTCGAGCAGGGCCGGAATCGATCCCATCGATTGGACGCTCGCCACCGGTGAGGTCTGGAACACGAACTTGAAGCCACGTTCGGTGATGTTGTCGGCGTATGAAAGGGTCAACCACGGAATTTGCGCGCGCTCGGTCACCTCGGTCACCGCGAGCGTGAAAGAACTCAACCAGGCGCCGGTGCCACCGACCAGATCGGTCTCGGAAGCGATCAGTCGCTGCGCCGCGTTTTTCGCCTTCTCGGCGGAATCGCCGGCGTCGGCCACCACCAGCTTGAGCTTCGCGCCGCCGATCGACTTGATGCCGCCTGCGGCGTTGATCTCGTCGACCGCCATTTGCGCGCCCATCTGGATCAACTGGCCCGGCCGTGCCCACGGGCCGGAAAGTGGTGCGATCATGGCCACCTTGATTTCTCGCGCCTGCCCAAATCCTGCGGGTGAAAAGGCGGACCCGACCGTAGCCGCGAGCGCCGCCTTGAGGCCGGCGCGACGCTTGACGCTTGCAACTTTATGCTTGTTCGACATGAGACTCTCCTTTGGTTTGAACGCGTTCACATCCCAAGATACGCGCGTTTGACGCGCGCATCGGCAATTAAATCGTCGTGCCGACCCTGCATGACCACGCGCCCGGTTTCCAGCACATAGCCGCGGTCGCAGGATTCGAGTGCCTCGGCGACGCGTTGCTCGACCAGCAGGATGGTAAGCCCGTGTTCTCGATGTATCTGGTGGATGCGTTCGAAGATGGCGTCGACAAGCGTCGGCGCCAGGCCCATCGAGGGCTCGTCGAGCATCAAAAGCTCGGGGGCCGAAGCCAGGCCGCGCCCGATCGCCAGCATCTGCTGCTCACCGCCCGAAAGCGTGCCGGCCAGCTGGCTGCGGCGCTCGGACAGGATGGGAAACAAGGCCAGGATCATCGGCAGGAGTTCATGCCGGCGCTTGCGGCCGTTGGTCGTGTAGGCGCCCATTTCAAGATTTTCCATCACCGTCATGGACGCGAATACCTGACGCCCTTCCGGCACATGCGCAATACCCAGATGGGCGCGCTCGCCCGGCGCCACCTTCAGCAGGTCCTGCCCTTTGTAGAGAATCTCGCCCGCAAGGATGGGCACGCTGCCGGAGATGGCCTTGAATAGCGTCGATTTGCCGGCGCCGTTCGGGCCGACCACGGCAACGAATTGCCCGGCCTCGACCTCAAGGGTGACCCCTGAGAGCGCCTTCAAGCCTCCATAGGCTACGTCAAGCGACCGGATTTTCAGCACGATCCATCCATTTCTTGCCCAGATAAGCCTCGATCACCGCGCGGTCACGCACCACGTCGGCCGGTGCGCCGCTGGCCAACACCTTGCCATGGTTCAACACGGAAAATTGGTCGGCCAACGCGACCATCGCCTGCATGGTGTGCTCGATAATGACGATGGTCACGCCCTCGCGATTCACCTGGCGAATGATCTCCAGCAAGTCATCGAGCGCGTCGTGCGCCAGCCCGGCGAACGTTTCGTCCAGCAGCAGCAACCGAGGCCGCGAAGCCAGTGCACGCGCCAGTTCCAGCAGGCGCAATTGCTTGGTGGTGAGGCCGCCGGCGATAGCGTCGGCCTGCCTGCCGGCGAGGCCGACCCGCTCGAGCGCCTCATGCGCCAGGGCGCGAGCGCCTGCATCCGTGGGCGAGCCGGCAAACGCGCCGGTGATCACGTTTTCCAGCACCGTCATGCGCGGAAATGCGCGTACCACCTGGAAGGTGCGACCGATGCCGCGCCGGCACACCTGGTGCGGCTTCAACCCCAACAGCGACCGACCCTCGAACCGGATTTCGCCCGCCGCCGGCGGGAGAAAGCCATTGATCGCGTTGAACAGCGTAGTCTTGCCCGCGCCGTTGGGGCCGATGATGCCGTGGATGGCGCCGGTCTTGATGGAAATATCGACACCGTCCAGCGCCTTGAGCCCGCCGAATGCCAGCGTGACGCCGTCCAGCGACAAAATCGGCTTGGCTGCGACAAGCACCGCGCGCTGCGACGCGGATCGGTCCCGCAGTGCCGCTACGGCGGGCAGTGTCGCATCGGCGAGCGGCGCCGACGGCGCTACAGATGCCGACACGTCAGGTTCTGCGGTGGCACGGCGCGCGGCGTAGTGATCGCGCACGCGCCAGAAAATTCCCTCCGGCGCCAAGAGGATGATGACGATGATCGCCACCCCATACACCACGCCCTGGATGCCGGGTACGATGTGGCCCAGTTCACCGTGCAGGATTTCCGCCAGCGGCACCAGAATGGCCGCGCCGATCACCGGCCCCCACAGGGTTCCGACGCCACCGAACAGCGCGACGATCAGGGCCTGCGCGGAGACCAGCATGCCGAACATGGATTGCGGTGTCACCACCAGCAAGACATTGGCGTACAAGCCGCCTGCCGCACCAGCGATGCCTGCGGAGAGCATGATGGCCATCATCTTCTGGCGCAGGGTGTCGATGCCGGCGGCCTCGGCGGCCGGCTCGTTCTGCTTGATCGCCATCAGGGAACGCCCGAAACGCGAGCGCTCCACCGCCAGCGAGATCAGCATCGCGATCACCAGAAATACCATCGCCAGGACGATGTACATGCGCTGGTCGGCAAACTGTGCGTACAAGGCCGGCGACTCGCGCTTCATCGGCAGCGAGACCTCTTGATAGCCCAGCCACTCGAATACGTAGAGCATGGCCAGCGGGTAGGCCAGCATCGAAAGGCCGAAGTAATGGCCACGCAGGCGGAAGGTGGGAATGCCGATGAGGATGCCGGCCAGCACGCCGACGGCCACGCCCAGCGGGATGCCGAACCAGGGCGACACGCCAAATTTGACGAAGGCGATCGTCATGGTGTAGCCGCCCAGGCCGAAAAACGCCGCCTGGCCGAACGAGATCAGGCCGGAGTATCCCGACAGCACATTCCACGACAGGCCCATGGTGGCCCAGATCAGCACCAGCGTCATCATCAGCTGGTAATAGGAGTTCTGCACCACCATGCCGATGGCCAGGAAGACGAGCGCGAAGGCGCCGATGGCGATCAGCTGCTTCTGCGGGCCGGGGACGGGAGCGACTTTCATGTGCGCTCCCAGTTGCGTCCGAACATGCCGCGCGGCCAGAAAAAGATGATCAGCAGGAACACCACGAAGATGGCGGTGTTCTGCAACTGGTGCGGCAGGATCAAGGTGGACATTTGCTGCACCAGACCGATGGTGAGCCCGCCCCAGAACGCGCCGAGGATGCTGCCCAGCCCCCCCAGCACCACGCCGGCGAACATGACGATGACGAAATCGAAGCCTATGTAGGGTTGGAAGGTCTGCGTGCTCGCCATCAGCCCGCCGCCGATCGCGGTGATGCCCACGCCCAGGCCGAAGGCGAGCCGGTGCGCCCGGTCCACATCCACGCCCATATAGGACGCGGCCACCGGATTGTCGGCCGCCGCGCGCAGCGCCTTGCCCAGACGTGAGCGGCCGAGAAAGAAATACAGCGCCAGCGCCAGCGCCACGGCGATGACGAAGCTGACCGTGCGCGCCTGATTGATGAGCACCGGGCCGATCTCCCAGGACTCGCGCGACAGCGGCGTCTGGATCGAGATCGGCAGGGAGCCGAATACGATGAGCCCGCCGTTCTGCAGGATCAGCGAGACGCCCAGGGTGAGAATGATCTGGGTGTAATGGCCTTCGGCGTCGGCGCTCGCCACCTTGACCCCGGTAACCCGCGCGATCAGGGTGCGATGCAGGAAAATGCCGAAGGCGAAAACGATGGGGCCGGCGGCCAGGGCCGCGACGATCGGCGCGACCGACGGGCCGAACACCTTGCCCAGCCCCAGCAGCCCGACCAGGTAGAACGCGGCATACATGCCCAACATCATGAAATCGCCGTGCGCAAAGTTGACCACGCGCATCACGCCGAAAATGATGCCCAGGCCTACGCACATCAGGCCGTAGGTGCCGCCAACCATCAGGCCGGCCGCCAGCGCCTGCAGAAAGTCACCGAAAAACGCTTCCATGTTCGCCCCAGGCCTTATGCGGGAAACGGAAACTCGGCCAGGAGCTTCTGGTATTCCGGCTCGTTGTCGATCTGCATGGTGGCCAGAAAACGCACCACCGCGTTGTAGAAGGAGATGATCAGCACCAGGTCGGTGATCGACTCCGGGTCGAGCGCTGCGCGCAGGGCCGCGAAGGTCGCGTCCGACGCCGCGTACGAGGAGGTCATCTCGCGCGCCGCCGCCAGCACCGCGCGTGTAAGCGCATCGAGCCCGCTGGGCTTGCCGGCCGATTCGAGCGCGATGGAGCGGATGTCGTCGTCGGAGACGCCGAAGTCGCGCCCGATCTTGATGTGGTGGGTGTACTCGTAGACCGAGCGCGTCATGTAGCCCACCTGCAGGATCGCCATTTCGCGCAGGCGCGGGTTGAGTTTGCTTTGCCAGCGGATGAACTCGCCCATGCCATGGAACGCACGCGCGCCCTTGGGGCTGTGCACCATGACGCGAAACAGGTTGATCGGCCGCTTGAGCAGGTCCTGGTTTTCCGGCGCCAGGTTGGAAACATCGAGATACGGTAAGCGTGCCATGCGTCTTTCGTTTTCAG
>JAYVST010000636.1:0-3170 GCA_043775255.1 Burkholderiales bacterium | reverse complement strand
TGATCGGCCAGGGCCGCGAAGGGCGTGCCTTCAACGGCGCGGCGCGCCAGGGAGTTCTTGAGAACACGCAAATACACGCCGGATTCGCGCGCCTTCTTGCGCAACGCCGTTATTTTGCCCACTTCCAGACCACGGTACTCGGCAACGACGATCACGGCAGCCTTGGCGACGACGCCTGCGACTTCCGAAACAACCGCCTGTTTTTCCGACAGGTTGAGACCCACGGTCTTGCTCCTTGTTAAAACCGCCATCCCGGCCGACATGGCCATTCAGGGCGGCTGGTGCATCCGGGACTCCGCGATGGGCAGCGGGTCTTGCGAGCGCACCGTTGACAACACGGCGACCGAAAAAGCCGGTTCGGGACCGCCATCTGCGTAGAGCGACCCCTGCGGGTCGATTAAACGGTTTCGCCGGCACCAGCGCCGCATCGGGCTCCGCGTTGCTGCCTGCGGGTTGCCCAATGCCACACTGTTCACACTGCCGAGTTGCCGTCCCTACGGTCTTTGACAACCCGCGAAAGACTCAGGTTCGAATCAGCCGCGGCCCAAAGATGGTTTGCCGCGCACGTTCGCGCGCGCGGCCGAAAATATTTGACTCCTAGGCGCTGAGCGTCTGCGAATCCACGCGAATGCCGACACCCATGGTGCTGGAAATGGAAATCTTCTTGAGGTAAATGCCTTTCGACGTGGCAGGCTTCGCCTTGCTCAGCGCGTCGATCAAAGCCAGCGTATTTGTCTTGAGCTGGTCGACGGTAAAACTGGCGCGCCCGATCGTGCACTGGACAATGCCGTTCTTGTCGGTGCGGTACTGCACCTGGCCCGCCTTGGCGTTCTTGACCGCTTCGGTCACATTCGGGGTCACGGTACCGACCTTTGGGTTCGGCATCAGGCCGCGCGGACCGAGTATCTGCCCCAGGGTACCGACGATACGCATCGTATCCGGCGTGGCAATGACAATATCGAAGTCCATTTGACCGGCCTTGATTTTCTCGGCCAGATCCTCGAGCCCGACGATGTCGGCGCCAGCCGCCCGCGCCTGCTCGGCCTTGTCGCCCTGCGCGAAAACCGCAACCCTTACGGTCTTGCCGGTGCCGGAAGGCATGACCACTGAGCCGCGTACGGTCTGGTCGGACTTCTTGGCGTCGACGCCAAGCATCACTGCTACGTCGATCGACTCGTTGAACTTGGCCGTCGCGGTATCTTTGGCAAGCGCAAGGGCGTCGATCAGGGGGTAGTTTTTCGCGCGATCAACCTTGGGCTTCAGGGCTTTTTGACGTTTGGTCGGACTGGCCATGTCAGACTCCTTCCACGGTGATGCCCATGCTGCGAGCGGATCCAGCAACGGTTCGCACCGCAGCGTCGAGATCCGCGGCGGTAAGGTCGGGCATCTTGGTCTTGGCGATCTCTTCGGCTTGCACCCGGGTGATCTTGCCGACCTTGTCGCTATGCGGCTTGGACGAACCTTTTTCGATCTTCGCCGCTTTTTTGATCAGGATCGAAGCTGGCGGGGTCTTGGTGATGAAGGTGAAGCTCTTGTCGGCAAACGCGGTGATCACCACGGGAATCGGCAAGCCCGGTTCGAGCTTTTGCGTGGCGGCATTGAACGCCTTGCAAAATTCCATGATGTTGAGGCCGCGCTGGCCGAGCGCCGGCCCGATGGGCGGCGAGGGATTGGCTTTGCCGGCAGGCACTTGCAGCTTGATATAGCCGACGATCTTCTTGGCCATGAAATGGCTCCTTTAAGTTTGAGTACCAGCGCGCGTTCGTCAGAGGTCGACTACTTGCGCTCCTCGTGGCGGACTTGCGGCGCCGCCAAGAACCGGAGGGAAACTTGCAGGAACCCCTCGCTCCACAAACCTGCATTCCTGCATTCCTGCATTCCTGCGCAACGGCTGCCGTAGCCACGGCCACCGCCACCGCTTCCGCTGCGCTCGACTACTGCTTTTCCACCTGGGCGAAGTCGAGTTCCACCGGCGTGGCGCGACCGAAAATCGTCACGGTGACCTTGAGCTTGTTCTTGTCGTAGTTCACTTCCTCGACATTGCCGTTGAAATCTGTGAATGGACCATCCTTCACACGCACCATCTCGCCCACTTCGAACAACACCTTGGGACGAGGCTTCTCGGCGCCTTCCTGCATCTGCGCCATGATCTTGTCGACCTCTTTCTGGGAGATCGCGGTCGGACGGTTGCCACTGCCCCCGACAAAGCCCGTCACTTTCCCGGTGTTCTTCACCAGATGCCAGGTTTCGTCGTTCATTTCCATCTCGACTAACAAATAGCCGGGAAAAAACTTGCGCTCGGAAATGCTTTTTTGCCCGCCCTTGAGCTCGATTACCTCTTCGACCGGAACCATGATGCGTCCGAACCTTTCCTGCATGCCGGCGCGCTTGATGCGCTCTTCGAGCGCGCGCTGGACGCTTTTCTCGAAACCGGAATAGGCATGCACCACATACCAGCGTTTGCCCGTGGCGGCTTGCGAGGTTGTCGATGTCATGATTTTTTCCATCCGAGAATCAGGTCGTAGAGTGTCCATTCGAGCCCCTTATCGACAATCCAAAGGAACAACGCCATCACAAAAACGAAGCCGAACACCGCCGCCGTGGTCTGGACAGCTTCCTTGCGGGACGGCCAGACCACCTTTTTGGTCTCACCCCAGGAATCGCGCGCGAACACGAAAAACTCCTGTCCGGGTGTGGTGAACCAGCCCACCGCAGCCCCGGCGGCAATACCGCCGATGACGCAGAGAACCCGCACCACGAGGGCCTGTTCGCCGAAGTAGTAGAACCCCGCGATCCCCGCCACCAACAGCGCGAATGCAATTACCAGCTTGACTTTATCCACAGCCTGTCTTCAGTATGGCGCCGGGTATCCGCAGAACATCCGCGTTCCTGGCAGGGGCGGAGGGAATCGAACCCCCAACCTACGGTTTTGGAGACCGTCGCTCTGCCAATTGAGCTACGCCCCTAAGATACATATGCTCAAAAGTGAATCCCTACTCTTGAGCGTTCCTTGCACTTGGAAATCGCCGGCGAAACCGGTCGATTTCAAGCTTCGACTTCTACGAAAAACCTACTCGATGACCTTGGCGACGACGCCGGCACCGACGGTGCGGCCGCCTTCGCGGATCGCGAAGCGCAGCCCCTGCTCCATCGCGATCGGCGCTATCAGG
>JAYVST010000635.1:0-7239 GCA_043775255.1 Burkholderiales bacterium | reverse complement strand
CATGTGCGCTCGGGCGAATTGCAGCCGATCTTTCCGACCCGCATGGGCGTGCCGGTGCAGGCGCATTTCATCGTTTATCCGCCGCATCATGCGCAAAGGACTGAATTAAATATCTTCATCAATTGGCTGCGGCGCACCGTGCGCCAGCCCGCACCGCGTGGGCGCAAGACGCCAAGCAACTGAAATGCCAGTAACGGTTTGGCTAATCAAAAGCCGGGCAGGAGACGTCCGGTTTCAACGCCAGGGCGGAAACCGAACTGCGTACTAGCGCGTGTTGTGCGGCGAGATAGCTTCTCGGTTTCTGGTATACAGGCGTCACGTCTGCATATCTCGACCTCGACAGACGTTTCGTCCTTCGTACCGAGTACGAACCTCACGAGATTTTCGTTTCTGAGATCGTAGACGAACGCCTGAAGTGGCCACAGGTGTTAGAGAACCGCTTTGCCGTCGTAATTGCACCAGCGAACTACGGCAAAACGACGGAAATGGTGGAGCAAGTCAAGCGAGTGTGCCAAGCCGGTAGGGCCGCAGTATTTGTGGCCCTGCGGAAGGTGGCAGCCCGCGCCAGTTTTGAGAATGCGCTCGAGCCTTCAGAGCGAACCGGCTTTAAGGCGTGGAGACTTTCCCCAACCACACCGCTTACGCTCTTCGTCGATTCCCTGGAGGAAGCCTCGGCCGCACAACGTGAGGGCATCGCAGACCGCCTCGCCGTTGTGGCGGCAGAAGTAGGTTGGCCCAACGACTTCGTTCGGTGGGTCATCTCCACACGCCCTACGGTCTTGAGCGCCTCCGTCCGGGAGAACATTACGTCGCGATTGGTCGTCCCTTACCAAGCTGCTGTACTTCCTCGACACCATCCCGTTCGCACGGCCGTTCCCGGGGATCATCGGCATTCCTGCGGTGATCCAGATCGTCTCTGAAGTGGTGCAGGCCGCAGTGCTCGGCGGTGAAGTGCCCAAGGACGCGCTGGCCAAGGCCGCGCTCCGGGCCGACGCCGAACTCAAGCGGGTGCAGAAGGCGTAGCGCAGAACCGCAGCAAGACAAGGCTGGCCTCAAACCCCGTCTCCCCGGCGCAGGCCGGGGCCCAGGAGCGCCTGCGCAAGCTCCTGGCCTCCCGCCGCAACCATAGTTCCGCCAATCAGCGAAACAAGGCCTGCACATCCTTGGTGGGCATGGTCTGCGCCACCCACTTGAACGATCCCCCGCGCATGGCCAGGGCCGCGTCGCGCACGGCGGCAAAGCCGATGCGCGACAGCGCGCCGCCCACACTGATGCGCTTGACACCGGCGGCTTCGAGTTGCTGCACGGTCAGATCGGGGTCGCCCGAACTCATCACCACGTTGAGCGGCTTCGACACTGCCGCGGCCACCTTGCGGATGGTGTCGATATCGCGCAGGCCGGGCGCGTAGAGCACATCGGCGCCGGCCGCGGCGAAGGCGTTGAGGCGCCTGATCGTGTCGTCGAGGTCGAGGCGGCCGTGCAGCAGGTTTTCGGCGCGTGCGGTGAAGGTGAAGGGAAACGGCAGCGCGTGGGCCACTTCAGCGGCGGCAGCGACGCGTTCGACGGCGAGGTTGAAGTCGTAGATCGGCCGCGCCGGGTCGCCCGACGAATCCTCGATCGAGCCGCCGACCATGCCAGCTTCGGCTGCGAGCGTGATGATGGCGGCCGCTTCGCGCGGATCATCCGCATAGCCGTTCTCCAGATCGGCATTGACCGGCAGGCCGGTCGCGCCGGCGATGACGCGGCAGTTGGCGATGAGCTCGTCGCGACTGATGGCGAGCGCGCCATCGACGCGGCCGAGCGCATTTGCCAGGCCATGGCTGGTGGTCGCCATGGCTTCAAACCCGAGCGAGGCAAACAGCTTCGCGCTACCGGCGTCCCACGGGTTGGGCATGACGAAAATGCCGGGGCGCTGGTGCAGGGCGCGGAATTGTCGGGCGCGTTCGAGTTGGGTTGTCATGCTGAGCCTCCTTGAAACGACAGGTCTGTGCCGATATGCGCCAAGCCATCACTGCGGACATTTGTTCCACGCGGACGCCGCCACGTGTACCTCGCAGCTGTCGCGTTGACTGCGGATGAATGCGGCGGTGCACGACTCGGTTGCGTTGTGCATGCCGATGCCGGCATGCCAGGGCGCAGCGCCTGGCGTTGCCGAAGTCGTCAATGGCGAAATGCGTGCAGGCCCCGAGCAAGGCAAACAGAATGACCAGTGCGCCGTGTCGCAAGGCCGGACGAGGGAGCCACGCTGAATTCCGCATCCTGGCGCTCCTGGGAAGGTGCCATCGGGGAACTTGGCGTTCACTCAATCCGACTCGGATTTGCTGGCCTCAGGCGGCGCCCCGTAAACCGTTCCGTTGTTCCAGCTCTCGACATATTGCGCGATGGACAAGGTCCACCCGTTCTCCATGTTGTCGTCGAAGTACTCGAAGAGAATGCCGTCCGGCGCCGTCATCGACAGCAGGACCGTCCCGCCTTCCTCCCCACCCCACTCGTCGTGAGGCAGTGCGTCGCCGGGCGCGAGCGCATAGTCGCCCTTTCTGCGATGCACGGACTTCGTGGTCCCGTCGGGCGCCATTTCCTTCAGGAACTGCTCACCCTCCAGCACCAGGGTGACGGTCGAGGCGACATGACGATGCCGCCGGCAATGGCCACCCTTGCCGAAGCGCAGCAGCATGTCCAGCCGCCCGCTCGGCAAGTCATAGCCGAGCAGGCTGTACTCGAAATCGACGCGCGAGTCCCTGCCGTTCGGGCCTGCCACGCGCCGCCATTCGACGGATTGAAGATCGAAGGTCCTGGAAATCATTGGCATGGGGAAGTCTCCGGAAGGGTCACGTTTCTTCATTTTGCAACAGATAACAGACGCGAGGTGGCCGCTGCTGGATGCCCGGAAGCGCCGGAATTTTGGCAAGTGCGGCGACCATGAGACTACCTTCGATGTACAGGCGCACGAGGCGCAGGTGGCGATCGGAGAGATCCTCTCCAAGCGCCCTCGGAGGGCGACTACCATTGACGAAAAGCCGACGAACAGGGTGGGGATCGGTCCGGCGCCGCGGCCGGATGAGTCAGGAAGACACGCCTCATGGGACCACGCATCCCACCTCGATGACGCGGCTGATGCGCTACTGCATCGTGGTTGCCTCAGGCTGGCCGCGGCAGTTCGGCGGTATGGAAGGGAAGCAACGAGTCAATGCTCTCGACCGGATCCTTGTCGACGTCCCATTTGAAGAATCGCATCTGAATCTTGTCAGGCGTGAAGTCGGCGATGGTGAACCCGTGCCGTTCGATCGGTTTGAGCTGCTCCTCCAGGTCGATATGGGCTGGCGGCCGCGCGCCGGTGCCGCGCCGCGCGGACGGCCAGCCACCGGGTCGCGTACCGATCGGGCCGGACAATGCGACATTGACGGGATTGGCGCCGAGATCGAGCCGGCCGGTGCGCAACATGCGCCCGAGGCCGATCGCGTGCAGGTCGCCACTGACCACCAGAGGAATACGCGATTTCATCCCTGACAATGACGCGATGAGCCTGTCGTGCTGCTTGAGCCAGCCCGATTGCCAATAGGGTTTCGCGATGGCGGTGCTGAGCTTGCCGTCGCGATCGAGCACGTCCGGATACCACTCGCCCCACTTGCCCGCAGTCCAGCCAGGTGGATTGGATGGCGCGTGCACCACGTGCGTCACGTCGGTCGCCATGGCGCGGGCCTT
Organism: Burkholderiales bacterium; assembly: GCA_043775255.1. Classification (GTDB taxonomy): domain Bacteria; phylum Pseudomonadota; class Gammaproteobacteria; order Burkholderiales; family JAEUOS01; genus JAEUOS01. The sequence continues at coordinate 3,537 of JAYVST010000635.1, read as the reverse complement.
GAGCCATTTCTCGACTTCGCCGTCGATGTACACGGCGCTCGGGCCGGCAAGCGTTTGGGAACGACGCACGTCATAGAGCAGGATTTCGGCAAGGCGCCCGAACCGGATCGTGCCGAAGCTCTCGGACACCCCGGCCATGCGATCACCTGCCGACGATCCGGGAAGTCCGAGGGGACGCGTCGCATCCGGGAGGAATTCGGGATAGTAGAGGTTCTGCGTGGCTCGTGCGAGCTGCAGCATGAAATGTGACGGCGGGAATGTGACGATCTCGTCGGTGGCCTCGTCGTTGTCGAAATAGTCGTGGTCGTCCTGCAGGAAGAACACCGGCGTGGAGCGAAAGTCGGCGCCGTAAAGCGGCGCGATCTGCGGGCCGGCCGCGCGCTTGAGGACGGTCTCGTTGTCAGTGCCCAGCACGGTGCCCGAACGGTCAAAAGTGCCGGCGATCTGCGCCGCCTCGGGCCGAGCGCCAGTCGCGCGCGAACTCACCGGCGCCAGCAGGTCCCAGTAGACGTGATCCCCGTTGGCGACCACGGCATCGGGCCGAAATGACAAGCCACGACGCAACAACCGGTTGCGCACCGCAAGCGGCAGAAAGGTCATCGCCTCGTGACCGCCGGCGCAGGAAAAGAACATGACCCGAAAATGCTCCGGGCGTGCGTCGGGAGCCGGAAAGGTGGAAAGCTCCCAAGGCTGGCACAGGGCCTTGCCGTCGCTGCCCTGTAGTGACAGCGCATAGCGCTGGCCGGGCCTGAGATCGGCAGCCTGAAATTGCCAGTGCTCTCCGCGGGTGTCGGTCATCCGTCCGGTTGCCAGAACGTTGCCGATCCGCATGCGCGGGGCTGCCGCGAATGCCTTTTTGAACGAGGCCTTGACGAGGATCCGGCTGTCGCTCACCGTCGGTAGCAGATGACGCAGGCTGCCCGCGTCCCAAACTGAATCGGGCCGCGACTGTGCGGTGGCGCTGCCGATAAAGGCCCCGCCTGGCAAAGTGGCGGTCAAGGCCGCGCCAGTCGAGGCACACAAGAACTGTCGACGATTAATGAATTTCATTCAGGTCCCCGTGAGCAAAATGTTGGCATCAGTCTTCCATCGTAACGTAAGCCCGTTTCACCGGGTCGCGATAGCGTTCCCGTTCCCTGTCGATAAACACCGCGAACTCGGCGGCCGACATCGGCGCCGCTACGGCGCCTTGCGCGGCGATCATTTCCATCACCCTGGGCTCCTTGAGGGTCGAGACCAGCTCGGCGTGAACGCGGTCGACGATGACCTGCGCCACGAAGACAACAATCTTACTTCGCACGAAAGACGGCGCAGAGCTGGTTGCCATCGGGATCACGTACATAGGCCAGGTACATCGCACCTAAAGTGCCGTTACGCAGTCCCGGCGCCTCTTCGATCGAGGTGCCGCCGTGCGCCACGGCTGTGTCGTGGAATTCACGCAGCTGCTCAGGCGATTTGCACTTGAAACCAATGGTGCTGCCGTTGCCAACGGTCGCAACTTCGCCATTGATTGGCCCGCTGACACAGAAGGCGAAGAGGTCTATGAAGTCGGTGACAACGCAGAATTCAAAGAGGGTCGCTTCCTCGGAAAAACGTGTGCTCGCAACGAATAAACACATGCCCTAACCACTGATCGCTTCGAAAGCAATGCCGCCGAGATTTGGGCGTGGGCTGAGATCGATGCGCTGATCACGGCCATCGCCGAGAACCCGCATCAGAGAGATATGATCCCCGGCGGCGGCGGTTTACTCAAACTACGCTGGGGCAAGGCCGGCATGAGCAAGCGCGGCGGTGTGCGGGTGATCACCTATGCTATCGACCGGCACAGAAAAGTATGGTTGTTGACGGCCTACACAAAAAACGGCGCTGGACAACTTGAGCGCAGCGACACTCGTCAAGCTGAGAAAGGACCTGATCAATGTCTAAAGCGAAATCAACCGACCAAGCCAAGACAGAGACCGGACTGCTGCGCGCGGTGCGCGACATGAAGGCCGGACGCGCGGCACGCGTGTTTGTGTCGGATGGCAAGGGCGGCGTGATTCGTTCGGAAGTCGCGCGTGCACGCATGGCTTCCGGCCTCACGCAGCATGAGTTCGCATCGCTCATCGGCGTTTCGCTGCGCACTTTGCAGGAATGGGAGCAGGGGCGCAAGAATCCCTCGGGCGCAGCGCGTACGCTATTAAATATTGCGAGCAGCAATCCGAAGGCGTTGCTTGCGGTGGCGAACGATTGACGTCGCGCGGTGGCGGGCAATGCGCGCTGAGTACACAGCTTGGCAGCGAATGGATCGGCTAGCCGTGCCGTGTGGAACCGCCTGATCATGAGATCGGAGGCGGCGGATGGCTAATCACCATCCGAACCTCAATTTGGAGAAGGCACTGATCTGGCGCATCGTGCACCGCGACAACCTGCCGTGGATTCTGCGAAATGGCCTGCACAGCAAAAACTCGCTCACACAAGACCCGCGCTACGTGGTCATCGGCAATACCGATCTGATCGACCGTCGCAGCCATAGGGCAGTGCCGGTAGCGCCGGGCGGCGTGCTGTCCGATTACGTACCGTTCTACTTCACCCCGTTTTCGCCGATGCTCTACAACATCTACATGGGCCGTGGCGGCGTTCCACGGCGGGCGAACGAGGAGATCTGCATTCTGGTTTCCAGCATACACAGGGTGCGAGACTTAGGCTTGGACTTTGCATTTACAGACCGCCACGCATATGCGCAGATGGCGCGATACTCCAACGATGTCGCCGGCTTGGGCCAGATCGATTGGCCGTTGCTTCAGGCTCGCAATTTCAAGCGGAACCCCGACGACCCCGAGCAGCTCGAACGCTATCAAGCCGAGGCCCTGGTACACCGGCATCTGCCGATCTTGGGTCTTGTCGGTATCATCTGCTACACCGACGCTGTGAAAGCCGATCTCGACGCCCGCATTCAGGCCCACGGCTTGCAATTGGACGTCCTGGTTAGACGGGAGTGGTATTTCTGATGATAACTTTCATCCAAGGCAACCTTCTTGAGGCCCGCGCCGAGGCGCTGGTCAACACCGTCAACACCGTTGGCGTGATGGGCAAGGGCATCGCGCTGATGTTCAAGGAGCGTTTTGCCGAGAACTTTCGCCGCTACGCCACCGCCTGCAAGGCCAAGGAAGTGCGTACCGGCAGGATGTTCGTCACCGAAGTCCGTGAACTGGACGGGCCGCGCTGGATCGTGAACTTCCCGACCAAGCGGCACTGGCGTGGCGATTCCAGGATCGAATGGGTCACCGAAGGGCTGCAAGACCTGCGCCGCTTCCTGATCGAGAACAAGGTCAAGTCTGTCGCGATCCCGCCGCTGGGTGCGGGCAACGGCGGGCTGGATTGGGCCGAGGTACGACCGCAGATTGAGGAGGCGCTGGCCGATCTGGATACCGAGATCCTCGTGTTCGAGCCGACCCAGAAGTACCAGAACGTGGCGAAGCGCACCGGTGTCGAGAAGTTGACTCCTGCTCGCGCCCTGATCGCCGAGCTGGTGCGTCGCTACTGGGTGCTGGGAAT
>JAYVST010000634.1:0-2348 GCA_043775255.1 Burkholderiales bacterium | reverse complement strand
GGCGCCAACACCGGCATCGGTCGCGTGACCGCACGTGAACTCGCACGCCGCGGCGCACATGTGTTCATCGCCTGCCGCAGTGCGGATCGCGCGCGGCCGGTGCTTGATGAAATCCGCGCCATTTCCGGCGCAGTCGCGGCAGAATTTATCGCGCTCGATCTTGGCGATTTCGCCTCGATCCGCGCATGCGCCGCCGCATTTCTGGCGCGTGAGCTGCCGCTGCACCTGCTGATCAACAACGCCGGGCTGGGCGGCACTCGCGGCATCACGCGCTCCGGCTTCGAGATCGCATTCGGCGTCAACCATGTGGGCCATTTTCTGTTGACGAACCTGCTCTTGGAACGCATCCGGCAGTCTGCACCGGCGCGCATCGTCACCGTTGCCAGCCGTGCCCACACCCGCGCCCGCAGTATCGATTGGGACGCCGTGACGAAGCCGACACGCTCGCTCCTGCGGCTAAAGGAATACAGCGCCTCGAAGCTCGCCAACGTGCTGTTCTCGGCCGAACTCGGTCGCCGCCTCGAAGGCAGCGGCGTCACCACCTACGCGCTGCATCCGGGCGTGGTTGCCTCCGACATCTGGCGCGCGTTGCCGGGGCCATTGCGCGGGATTGTCACAAGCGGCATGCTGACCGTCGAGGAAGGCGCCGCCACAACGCTGCATTGCGCGTGGTCGAATGAAGTGGCACTGGAAACCGGGATGTACTACGATAAGTGCGCGCTCAAAACACCGAGCCTGCCGGCACGCGATGGCGCGCTCGCCGCCGAACTCTGGCGGCGCAGCGCAGGGTGGACGAGGTAGCAAGGGCCAACGGTAGCAAAGACAAACGCGCAGCGCTTCCGGTGGGTCACTGCGCAACAATCAAACTATGGAGGCAATATTCATGAAACGCATCACACGTTTTGCATTGACACTTTTTCTGGGCACACTCGCGCTGTTCGGCTGCGCATCGATGTCCGGTTCAGAATGGACCACCCTGATCGACGGCGCCCGCGGCCTCGACAACTTCAACCGCACCGGTGACGCCAACTGGCGCGCAGAGGACGGCACGGTGATGGCCGACAACGGCAAAGGCGGATTCCTGATCACCAAAAATTCCTACAAGGACTTCGAGATCCGCGCCGAGTTCTGGGCCGAACCCACGACCAACAGCGGCATCTTCATCCGCATTTCCGACCCCGACCCCACCCGCGTCGGCGCAAAGAATTCTTATGAAGTGAACATCTTCGACCAACGCCCGGAACCCTCGTTCGGCACGGCTGCAATCGTCGATTTCGCCCAGGTCGAGCCGATGCCCAAAGCAGGCGGGCGCTGGAACACCTTCGAGATCACCGCCAAGGGAACGCTGCTGCAGGTCTCCTTCAACGGCGTGCGCACGGTGAACATCCAGAACGGCGCGTTCGCCCAGGGCCCATTCGCATTGCAGTACGCCACCGGCGCCAAGGGCATCCGCGGCGGCGCCATCAAGTGGCGCAAGCTGCAGATCCGGGCGCTTTGAGGGCAGGACGCGCGGCTTACCCGCCGCGCGCATGACGGGAGGCCTGGCAGGCCTCGGGGCTGCCGGAGGCGTGCGACTGGTTTAAAGCGCGTGGCGTGCAAGCTTTTGATAGTCGATCAAACCTGAGGTATCGCAGGTATCCGGCAACTCGATGCGTCCGTCCGCGATGGCCAGTGGATCTGCCAGCACCTGCTCGGCCATTTCCAGAAAGAAAGTCTGCTCGGCGGCGACCAACGTCTGCGCGGCCGGCAGCGCGGCCGCCTGCTGCAAGCTGATCAGCGTGCCAAGTGCGCTTTCGGCATACAACCCGACCGCCACCTTTGCTCCGTGCACGCCGGCAAGATCGTTGATGGCACGCGCTTCGGTGAGCCCGATACGCCCCGGCTTGGTCGATAGCGCGGCGCCGCCCTTTTCGATGAAGGCCTGCGCGTCCTGTACCGATGTGCAATTGCGGTCGATCAGGATGGGGACGGTGGCGCCCCGTTGCAGGGCTGTGAATCGCACGTCCGGCAACAGCGGACATGGGTCTTCAGCAACGACGGCGCCGGCATCGGCGATCGCCGCGACATAGGCAGCGGCTTCATCGCGTGAATACGCGCTGTTGGCGTCGACATACAGCACGATCGCCTCACCCACCGCCGCGCGAATTTCGCGCATTGCATGGAGGTCCGTTTGCAGGCCCTGCCCACCTTTGACCTTGAGTGTGCCAAAGCCATACCGGCCGCACATGGCGACCGCCTCCCTGGCCATCGCCAGCGGCGGCTGGCGGGTGATCGCCCAGGTGAGATCGACCTCGCGGTTGCCGCCCCACATGCGCCACAACGGCTGCCCGACGCTCGCCGAATGCAGG
>JAYVST010000633.1:0-4933 GCA_043775255.1 Burkholderiales bacterium | reverse complement strand
GCGGCGAAGTCGCCTGGCGAGTTCGCGACGTTGGTGGTCAATTCGAGCTTGAGTCCGTTCGGGTCGGTGAAATAAAGCGAGCGGCAGTAGCCGTGATCGATCTCGCGCAAGGCCACACCCTGCGCGTCCAAGCGCTGCTTGAAGGCCTCGATCTTGTCGTAGCCATGCACTTCGAGCGCGATGTGATGCACCAGGCTGTCGCGCGGTTCGAGCTGGCCGGCGTCGATTCTGGCGTAGTAGTCCGGGAAGTCGAAGAACGCCAGGCAGGTGCCGTCGGCCATTTCGAAGAACATGTGCAGGTACGCGGTTTGCGCGCCGCTGGGCGAACGGGTGGATTCCTGAACGGCGGCGATCATCGGCATGCCGAGGATGTCTTCGTAGAAATGGCGCGTCTGTTCGGCATCGCGACAGGCAAACGCATGATGGTGCAGGTTGCAGACCATGCTGACGGCGGGGTCGAGTTGCTCACGGCGTAGCGAGAGGGTTTGGGACATGCTGCCTCCGGTTTCTAGTGTTGGGGCGCTGCGGTTGTCTGCCGTGGCGCCTCGTTTGTTCCCGACGATCGGGCCGACGCGTCCGATTGCGGGCCTGCGCCATCCTGCAAACCCTGTTCGGCCGCGATCAGTTTTTCCAGCATGCGACGTGCGCGCATGGTGCCGCCGTCACCGACGGTGAAGGAGGCAAACCTGAACCCATCGCCGGCCTGCGCGATGCGTACGTGCGCGGCTTCGATCACCGGCCGGTCCTCTTCGTTGAAGGCCTTGGTGCCGAAAGCGATCAGGCGATCTGCGTATTCCTGGTCGTCGATCAAGAAGTCGCGCGCGAACGCGAAGTGGTAGCGCGTGCTGTCGGCGGTCTCCGGGGTCAGCAGGTGGGCGCTCGGCAGGTGGCCGCCGGCGCTGCGCGGCTGGTCCGGCACCATGGCCGCCAGATCGAGCAGCAGGTTGCAGGGCGCGCGCCAGGTCATGTTCGATTCCTGGTCGATGCGCTCGGAATGTTTCCACACGTTGCGCCACACCGGCGAGGGCGCCAGATTCATCACCTTGCGCAGGACCGTCACCTGCGCCTCGCCGGTGACTACGCTCGACTTCACCGAGCCGGCGGAGCCGGATGTGCCGACGGTGTTGGCATGCAGGTATTCGGCGTGGCTCAGGTCAAGCAGGTTGTCGATTACCAAACGGTAATCTGCCTTGATGGACAAGCTGCCGCGCACTACTGCGTAACGGGGATTGTCGGGTGCAAACCACGAATAGTCGGGAATGGTCGCCGGGTCGGCGGCGCGCGCATCCCCCATCCATACCCAGATGATGCCGTGGCGCGCATACGCCGCGAACGAAGCGGTGCGCATGCCGTCCGGGCGGCCCTCGACATGCGGGTTTTTCACACAGGCGCCTGTGCAGTCGAAGCGCAGCCCATGGTAGGCGCATTGCAATTGGCCATCGACGACCTTGCCCAGGCTGAGCGGCACGCCGCGATGCGGGCAGCGGTCTGTAAGGACGGCGATCGTGCCGTCGCCGGCACGAAAGATCACTACCGGTTCGCCAATGATGGTGCGGGCCAGCGGGCGGCAGTCGAGATCGCTGTCCCAGCAGGCCACGTACCAGCCGTTGCGCATGAATTTCATGAGATGCTCCTTTCCGCTTCTATCTTGTTGTGTAGTGTTGTGGGTACGTCCGGCTCTACTTGAGCAGCGCCGGCAGCCACAGCGCGATCGCCGGGAACACCGCGATAAGCGCGAGCAGGACCAGGTCGGCGACGATGAACGGCGTGACCCCGCGATAAATCGTGCGCATCGGAATGTCCGGCGCCAAACCGTGCAGGACGAAAACGATTACGCCCACCGGTGGGATGATCATGCCCAGTTCGATCACGATGACGTTGATGATGCCCCACCAGATCGGGTCGTAGCCGAGATTGGTGATCACCGGTAGCGCGAACGGCAGGGTGATCAGCATGGCGGCGATTTCGTCGAACACCGCGCCTAGCAGCAGGTAGGCGATCAACATGGTGAAGATGACCGCCAGCGGCGGAATCTCGAGCGAGCCGATCAGCTTGATCAGCGCATCCGGCACGCGCGCGGCGGTGATGAAATAGGTGAACACCGAGGCGCCGATGATGATCATGTAGATCATCGCGGTGGCCGAGGCGGTGTCGCGCAGCCCGGACCACAGGACCGCGCGGTTCAGGCGCCCGCGCGCAAAGGCGAACAGGAGCGAGAGCACCGCCGCCACCGATGCGGCCTCGTTGACGGTGAACACGCCGCTGTAGAGCCCCAGGAAGACCGCCGCCATCAGAACGATCACGGGCGTCGCGCGCTTGAGGGCGGCGATGCGCTCGTCGCGCGGCGCCGGTGCGCCCACCGGCGCCAGGGTCGGATCGCGGCGCACGGCTAAGTAAATGGCCAGCATGTTGAGGACGATCACCAGGATCGCGGGCACCAGCGCGGCGATGAAGAGATCGAAAATGAAGGTGCGCGAGACGATGCAGTAGAGGATCATCACGATCGACGGCGGAATCAGCGACTTGAGCGTGCCGCCGGCGGCGATGGTGCCGGTGGCGAACGCTGGTGCATAGCCGCGCTTCAACATCTCCGGCAATGCCGCCTTGGCGAAGGTGGCGGCGGTGGCGGTGGACGACCCGCACACCGCGCCGAAAATGGCGCAACCGCCCACAGTGGCATAGCCCAATCCGCCGCGCCGATGCCCGAGGAAGGCGGCCGCAGCGTTGTAGATGTCCGCCGAGAAACCTGCCGCAGTGGCGAAGGTGCCCATGATCAGGAACAGCGGCACGGTGGCCAGGTCGACGTTCGACAAAAGCGTGGTCGGGTCGTTGGCGAGGATGGTCAGCGCAGGGCCCCAGCCGGTCTGCAGGGCGAAACCGACCACGCCCACGGCGATCATCGCGAATGCGATCGGCACCTGCAGGAAGATCAGCGCGCACAAAGCCAGCATGCCGAGGGCGCCGACCGCGAGCGGCGTCATGCGGCGCGTTCCGCGCGCCCGATGCGATGGAATTGCCCTGCCACGACGATCAGTTGCACGATCACGCCGACCACCAGGATGACCGCTACCGCGTACCAGAAAGGCGCGCGCGGCCACTTCAGGATCCAGGTGGTCTCATGAGCCTGCGCCACCTTGCCGGCGTAGAGGAAAAACTGCCAGCACATCGCGCCCATGAGCAGCGCCACCAGCACAGCGGCGGCGGCATCGAGCCATTGCGCGGCCGTAGCGCCAAAGGCGGATGCCGCGACCCGGATGGTGATGTGGCTGCGCTCGGCCAAGCCCACCGGCAGCAGGCAGGCGACCGCGACGGCGATCACCAGCGACCCGGCATCGCGCACGCCTTCGATAGGCGCGTTGAGCAGCCAGCGCGCCAGGCCGTCGGCTAAGGTCATCGCGGCCAACAACAGCAGGGCGAACAGCCCGAACGCCGAAAGCGCGCGGGTGGCCGTCAGGCCTGCGCGCTCCAGCGCCGCGATGGCGCGGGTCACTTGCCGGCCCGCACCTTGGCGACTTCCGCTTCCACCAGCTTGTAGAGTTCCTGGTTGCGTGGCGATTTCGCTAGCCATTCGTCGACCACCGGTTTCATCATCTTGCCCATGGCGTCGATCTCGGCCTGGCTCGGAAATACGACCTTGCGCTTGCTGTCGGCCATGAGTTTCTTTACCAGGGAATCGTTGTAGGTGCCGATGCCCTCGTTGAAGCGGGCGGCGGTCCAGGCGCCGCTGTATTTGCGGATGGCGTCCTGGCAAGGCTTGGGCGCGGCGTCGAATTTTTTGCGGTTCATCAGGATCGCCAGGGGCACGATGCCCAGGCGGGTGAAGAAGTGGTTGCTGGTCACCCGGTCGATGCCGAAATCGAACAGTGGCGAGGGATGCGAACTGGTGCCGTCGATGGTGCCGCGCCCGACCGCTTCGGCGATTTCGGTGACCGGCAGGCCGATCGGCACCGCGCCCAACGCGCGGATCGCCGCGCCCTCGATGGCGCCGGCGGTGCGGATCTTCTTGCCTTTCAGGTCGGCCACCGTGTTGATCGGAAAGCGCGCGTGGATGCTGTAGGGAGCGGTCGCGAACAATCCAATAGGGAAGAAGTCGTCATAGCCCTTGAGTTGCCCGGAGGTCACCAGGTTGGTGAAGACTCGCGTGCCTTCGGGTATGTCGCGAAACAGGCCGGGCAGTTCGAGGACTTCGTTTTCCTGGAATCGGCCCGGCGTGTAAGAGGCGATGATCCAGGCAATATCGGCCACCCCGTCCAGCACCATCTGCGCCTGTTGCACCGGACTGCGTCCAAGGGCGCCGTTGGGGAACAGTTCGATTTCACAGGTGCCGGCGGATTCCTTGTTGACAGCTTCGGCAAACGGCTTCATCGTAGTGATGAAGGTTTGCTCCTTGTCGGGCGTGAACACCGAAAACTTGAACTTTTGCGCCTGGGCCTGGGCAATGGTTGCGATGCCGGCGCCGATCACGAGCGCGGCCAATCGAAGCGTGAATTTCATCCTGATGTCTCCGTGTCCTTGAGAGGAATTGTGTTTGGGCAATGCATGGAGCGAACCGGGATGTGACCGGTTCGCCGAATCAATATATTCAACAAATTATCAGAATGCAATAAAATTGTGATTTGCAAAAGCGATCCGGTGGCCGTTTTGCTTGAGGCACACGCCATCAAGGTTCGCCAGGGGAGATGCCATGAATCAGCAACCGCTCGTGCCGGTTACTGCGGCGGACCGTGCGTGCTACGAGCGCGACGGTGTGGTCTGCCTGCGCGGCATGTTCGACCATGAATGGATTGCGCGCATGGGGCGTGCGGTCGATCTGGCCATGGACGCGGACCACCCGCTGGCGCGTACGCGCGAGGTCACGCGGACCCTGGGCGGCAAGAGCGGCCGATACCACATCAACACCTTCGTATGGCCGTGGCACCCGGACTTTCGCGAC
>JAYVST010000632.1:0-3682 GCA_043775255.1 Burkholderiales bacterium | reverse complement strand
CGGATTGACCGTCTCAATCTGCCTCAGGTAGTCCGACAGGGCGACAGGCAAGCCGCCCTTGCCCCAAAGGCGCTCGATGCCGGTGGCGAATTCGGCAGTCTTCGAGGCGTAGCTGCCCTCATCGAGCCAGTAGCAGCCCGCGCCCGCATGGGTATCGATCACGGTGAAGGCCTTTTCCTTGGCCGTCATGTGGGCAAGCAGTTGCACCAGTATCAGGTGCTTCAGGACATCGGCGTGGTTGCCAGCATGGAAGCCGTGGCGATAGCTGAACATTGTATCGGCCGCCCGGGTGTTGGTCCCGGCCGTTCGCGCATTCAGGCGGAAACGGTCTCCCCGCCGCTGGCGTGATCGAGCAGGTCGATGTCGTCATTTGCGAGCGTCAGCCGAGTGGCTTCGACCAAATCATGCAGCTGGTCCAAGCTGGTGGCGCTGGCGATAGGCGCGGTGACGCCTGGTCGGGCAATCAGCCATGCCAGCGCGACGCGGGTCGGATTGGCCCGATACCGTGCGGCGACCTGATCAAGGGCGGCAAGAATGCCCCGACCGCGCTCGTCCATGTAGGTTGCAGCGCGCCCACCGCGCGCCCCATGCCTGGTATCGGCCTCCGAGCGGTACTTGCCGGAAAGGAAGCCGCTGGCCAGCGAGTAGTAGCCGATCACGCCGACATTGCGGCTGCGGCACAGCGGTTCAAGAGCGGATTCGTAAGCGGCGCGCTTGTAGAGGTTGTATTCCGGTTGCAGGCTGACATAGGCGGGCAGGTGATGCCTGCGGCTCGTGTCGAGTGCTTCGGCGAGCCGTGCAGCCGTGTAGTTCGAAGCCCCGATGTAGCGGATCTTGCCCTGGCGGATAAGCCGGTCGTAGGCATCGAGGGTTTCCTCCAGCGCAACCTCGCGATCATCGAGATGCGACTGATAGAGGTCGATGTAGTCGGTGCCTAAGCGCAGGAGGGAGTCTTCGACCGAACGCGCGATCGTGGCGCGCGCCAGTCCCTTGCGACCCGGTCCCATTTCCATGCCAACCTTGGTGGCGATGATCAGGGCGTGGCGCGCTCGGGTCCTGGCATTGCGGCGCAACCAGCGGCCGATGATGCTTTCGGACTCGCCGCCCTGGTTGCCCGGCACCCAGCGTGAATAGACGTCGGCGGTATCGATGAAGTTGCAGCCTGCCTCGGTCAGGGCGTCGAGCAGCCTGAAAGACTGCTGTTCATCGACGGTCCATCCGAAGACGTTGCCGCCAAAGCAGAGGGTCGACACGTTGAGGGCAGATGCGCCCAATTTTCGTTTTTGCATGGAGAGGGGCTTACCTGGGAAAAGTCACCGACAGTGGGCAGAAGCGCGAGCTTACCCGGTTGCCGGGCCAGATGCCCTGCAGGCATTGCATTGACGGCACCTCCGGCGCGCGGATTGCCGTTTGCGAAATCGGCAACTGCGGTCCAAGATTTCCCCGTCCGGCCGAAGCGCCGGGTTGCAAGGAAGAGAAACCGGCCAAGGAAGCGAAACCGGCGTTAGTCCCCCGCGCCAATCCCGCTATCCACGTTTGTCCGGCAAGGTCGCGTTGGTTGCCGGACGAATTGCACCTGCACCTGTAGGAAGCGTGTGAGTGTCTGGTAGGAAGACCGCCTAGGCAATTTCCAGCAGTTGCGGCCCGGGCGGGGCGCTTGGACAGCCCACGGCACGACTCGAGTGCCGCTCTGATTTGCGTCCCCGTCCTACAGCGCCAGTAGGAAAATGCCCTACACGGGAAAGAGGCGTCGTCCTACACCCGCTGGAAACGGATGTAGCTAACATTCCTCCAACACGTCTTATCGAACGAATAGCGCCAAAGTCAAGGTGCGTTTCCCGAATTTAAAACAGTTTCACCATCCACAGGGGTATCCGCAAAATGCAAGCGCAAAACGACATTCAGGCACTCATGAACAGGATCATCGGGTCGCAAATGGATCCGGCGGTGCTTGCGGCAGGTCGGGCCGTACGTGAAGAGCGCATGCCTTTTCGCATTAAATTGGTGCAGTCGGCCGACGAACTCGAGCGTGCTGTGAGCATCAGGCATTCGGCATATGCGCGCCATGTGCCGGCATTTGCGCAGACCTTGACCCGGCCCGAATCGTTCGACTACGAGGACGGCAGCGTCGTCCTCCTGGCCGAATCCAAATTGGATGGGTCCCCCATCGGCACCATGCGAATCAAGACCAATCGTGTTTCGCAGCTCGGGCTGGAACAATCGGTGAAGCTGCCGGATTGGCTCGAATTCACCTCGATCGCCGAAGCGACCCGCCTGGGCATTGCAACCGGACGGATGGGCATGGTCGTCAAGACCCTGCTCTTCAAAGCGTTTTTCCAGTATTGCCTGAAAACGGGCATCGAGTGGATGGTGATTACTGCGCGCGCGCCGCTTGACCGGCAGTACGAGGATTTGCTGTTCGAAGATGTGTACCCGGACGGCGGATTCATCCCGATGCGCCATATTGGCGGCATCCCGCACCGTGTTCTGGCGCTGGATGTCCTCAATGCAAAATCCAGGTGGACGGAGGCCAAACATCCCCTGCTTTCGTTCATGTGCGAAACCAACCATCCGGATATCGATTTGTCCGGCGCGGGTCAAGCGCAAGCGCCGCTACTCGCTTTACCCGAGATTCCCGCTGCCGTTAACGTGATGTGAAGCGTGCAGGGAAACCTGCACAGAGAAGACTTCCCGGACCTTTGCCCGCCGGGGAAACAAGGACAGGTACAGACCGGACGGACTGCGGTCTGACGTCTGGTTGCCCTCCCGCTCCGGCGGAAGGGCTTTTGGCGCCTGGGCTACACTCCGATGCTTGCGTGCGCGGCGGTCGCGATTGGCCGCGCGAAGCCGAACCGACTCGAATTGATGTCCGAATCCAGACCTTCGCCGTTGGGCAGTATCCGCAACCTCAACCGCCTGGTGGGGGAGGCGGTGTATCGCATTTGCGTCTATGCGGTGCCTATCCTTATCGGCTTGATGACGGTCGCCGCTCTGGTGCTCTGGACCAGTCAGTACGGTGGTGGCGGTGGCACTCCGCTGGATCTGCACTTTGTCCATGAGGGCGATCGGCCATTGACGCCTACGCAGGCGCGCCAGCGTCTGGCGGAAGGTCCGGCAGCGCGCCACTATGACACCCGCCTGTCGGAAGCGCCGGTCTGGGTCAGGTTTTCCGTGCCGGCAGGGGGCTTGGACGACGCGCCCGCCATCGTCGAGTTGCCCTCGCGCCATACGGTGGCAGCCGCTTGCTGGGATGCGGCGACGCTTACCGCGCTGGGGACAGCCGATCGACAAGCTGCGACCGGTTACATGACCGCCGTCAAGGCCGGTTTTGCCCTGGAAACGCCCGGCGACTTAGTCCCTGCGGAAATTATTTGCCGCATTCGTTCATCGGGACCGTCGCGGATTTCGGCGTTCGCTTGGGAGCCGGCCGTTCTGGCGGAGTCGGCGCAAAAATTTCATCGCAATTCCGGCCTGGTCGATGGCGGACTGCTGTTGCTCGCGGTGTTCATGTTGCTGACCGCCTTTGTCAGTCGCGAGTGGATCTATGTCCTGTTCGCGGCCTGGCTGGTGGCCAATCTGCGCATGGCGGCCATTTCGGCCGGATGGGACGGTCAATGGCTCGAACGCGTAATTCCCGAGGCCATGATCTTCGACGTGAAGAAGATATCGATGGCGGCGTTCT
>JAYVST010000631.1:0-10484 GCA_043775255.1 Burkholderiales bacterium | reverse complement strand
GCGGCGGCGCCGACTTCATCCGGATTCTTGAAGGCCGCCATGCCGACATTCATCGATATCTCGGCCAGTTTCTCGCCGACTTCCGCCAGCGGATCGATGAACTCCTTCATCGCCGGGTTGGCGCCATGCGCTTCGACCAAGGCTTCGACTAAGGCACCGAACTTCTTGAACTTCTTGCCGCCGTCGCCCAGCACCTTGCGGCCGAGGAAGTCAAGCGACTGGATGCCGTTGGTGCCCTCGTAGATCAGGTTGATGCGGGCGTCGCGCACGAACTGCTCCATGCCCCATTCGGCGATGTAGCCGTGGCCGCCGAATACCTGCATGGCGAGGTTGGTGCATTCGCTGCCGGCGTCGGTGATGAAGGCCTTGACGATCGGCGTGAGGAGCGCGAGCAGGTCTTCGGCGTCGGCGCGCTCGTCCTCGTCGGTCGAGTAGTGCGCTACGTCGGCTTGCAGCGAAATCCAGTAGGCGAAGGCGCGACTGCCTTCGACGTAGGCGCGCTGCGTGAAGAGCATGCGTCGCACGTCGGGGTGCACGATGATCGGATCGGCCGGCTTTTCGGGTGCTTTCGTGCCGGAGAGTGAGCGCATTTGCAGGCGATCCCTGGCATACGCGGCCGAGGACTGGTAGGCCACTTCCATCAGACCAAGCGACTGCATGCCCACCCCGAGGCGGGCGCCGTTCATCATCACGAACATGGCGTTTAAGCCCTTGTTGGGTTCGCCCACCAGGGTGCCGAAGGCGCCGTCGAGATTCATCTGGCAGGTGGAATTGCCATGGATGCCCATCTTGTGTTCCAGCGCGCCGCAGGTGATGCCGTTGCGCGCACCCAGCGAGCCGTCCGGGTTGACGAGGAACTTCGGCACGATAAAAAGCGAAATGCCCTTGGTGCCGGCCGGCGCATCCGGCAGGCGCGCCAGCACCAGGTGGATGATGTTGGCCGACATGTCGTGCTCGCCCGACGAGATGAAGATCTTGCCGCCGGTGATCTTGTAGGCGCCGTCGCCATGAGGTTCGGCTTTGCTGCGCAACAAGCCCAGATCGGTGCCGCAATGCGGCTCCGTCAGGCACATGGTGCCGGTCCATTCACCGGAGACCATCTTCGGCAGGAACAGCTTCTTCTGTTCGGGCGTGCCGTGCTTGATCAGCGCTCCGTAGGCGCCGTGAGTCAGGCCCGGGTACATCGCCCAGGCCTGGTTGGCCGAGTTCATCATTTCCTGCATCGCGGTTTGCACCACGTGCGGCAGGCCCTGACCGCCGAATTCCGGGTCGCACGACAAAGCCGGCCATCCGGCCTCGGTGAATTGCCTGAACGCTTCCTTGAAACCGGTCGGCGTCTTGACCTCATGGGTGGTCTTGTCGAGCACGCAGCCTTCACGATCGCCCACCTGGTTCAAGGGGAACAGCACCTCGGCGCAGAACTTGCCGCCTTCCTCGACCACCTGGTCGATCAGTTCGCGGGTGATGTCGGCATGTGCCGGCAGGTCTTTGAAGGTCGCGCCGACGTCGAGCACTTCGTGCATCACGAAGGCGATGTCGCGCAGGGGGGCGGTGTACTGGGCCATGGTGTGTATTCCTAGCGATTGGATGGATGGAAATTGGTCGCGGCGGGCGGTGTCTGCATTACGCAGCGGCCCTTTGGTCGCGGCGGCGCCTGCACTACGCAGCGGCCCTTTGGTCGCTTGCGGCGCGCTGCGCGGGATGGGCCGCAGGAGTCGCGCCGGCGTAATAGGCGACCGTGCGGTCGAACGCACGGTGCGCCCGTTCGACCGCGCGCGCGTCGCGCAGGAGCCTGGCGTCATGGTGCAACACCAGCATGACGCCGTATAGCTCGAACACAAGCTGTTCAGGGTCGCAATCCGCGCGCAGGTGGCCGCAGGCGATGGCCTGCTCGGCGGCTTTGCGCATTTCGCCCTGCCAGCCGCGGTTCACCCCCACCATGCGTTCGCGCACCGGGCCTTCGCGGTCGTCGAATTCGACCGCGCCGGAAATGAAGACGCAGCCGTTCGGGATATCGACAGTCTGTATCCGGTGCAGCCAGTTCTCGAACATGGCCGACAGGCGCGGCAGGCCGCGCGGCAGATTGATCGCGGGGTAGAACACGGCCTCCATGAAGCGGCGCGCATATTCGTCGATCAGGGCGAGTTGCAATTCCTCACGGCTGCCGAAATGCGCGAATACGCCGGATTTCGATTTGCCCATGCGTTCGGCCAGCATACCGATCGAGAGACCCTCCAGCCCGTCGCGGCTGGCAATGGACAGCGCCGCGTCGAGGATGGCGGCGCGGGTTTGCAGGCCTTTGGTACTGGCAAGAACGGGTTTGGGCACGGGATGCGAAAAAATACGAACGGTCGTGCTTTTTCGCAGCCCGCTTCAGTCTGGTCAAGCGATTTTTATTGTGCGTCGCGGCACATCCTGGTCAGCCCAAAGTAAAATATTTATAATCAATGTGTTGAAACGACCAGGTGAAATAGAGACTGGCCTCTAACGGGTGCAAGACGGGCGCGGCGCGGCGCAAATTTCCCACTTTCCTCCGAGCATCCATGGCTCCTCTGCAAACTCTCGAACTGCGCATCGAGCTCAACGAAGACGATCGCCCGGAAGACCGCTTCTCGCACCACGTCAACAATGCGCGTTACTTCGCCTTCATCAACCGCACCTTTCACACGTGGTACGTGCAGATGGGCATTCGCGTACCCGACGCGACCCACAGCGCGATGATGGTCAATACCTCCTATGACTTTCTGCGCCAGGTGTTCGTGCCCGGCGCGGTGTTGTGTCGTATCTCGGTAGCGAAGGTGGGCCGCAGCAGCATGGAGCATGCGGTCGAGATGTGGGATGTATCGGCCGGTGCGCCGCAACTGGCCGGGCGCGGGCGCGTGACCCATGTGTGGGTGGAACGCGCGGCCGCCAAGTCGAGGCCGTGGCCGGCGGAGTTTCTCTCCAAATGCTGGGATGGCGAAGTGCGGGCGCCGAATCAACCGGCCTGATGTTCAGCGGCCAGGCGCGGCGCTGTTGTCGGCTGCCTGCGGGCCGGCGCTGTCTTTAGTCAATCCTGAGCGAATCCGATGTCCTGGCCATAGGCCCCTTGCCATGGGCCCGGGGCTGCCCGACGTCAGCGCGCGGCCGCGAGCAGGCGGCGCGCACGCTCGACAATCGGCAGGTCGATCATGCGTCCGTCGAGCAACACCGCGCCGCGGCCGGCGGCCCGCGCCGCTTCATCGGCCTGGATCACCCGTGCCGCCCACGTAAGCTCATCGGCGGTCGGACCGAAACCCTTGTTGCAGATCTCGACCTGCCGAGGATGGATGCAGACGCTCCCGGTGAACCCCATCGCGCGCGCAGCGCGAACCGCCACCGCGAAGGATTCGATATCGTCGATCACCGCGATGCTTGCAGCCAGCCCCCAGCTTTGCAGGCCGAACGCGTGAGCCGCCGTCAGGACCTGCTGCGCCGGCCAGGTCAGCGCGGCGGGCTCCGGCGCGACGCCCAGCGCGGCCGCGTAATCCTCGCAGCCAAAACCCAGTGTGACCAAGCGCCGCCCGAGCGCGATGCTCGCGCTGGCAAGCACGCCGCGTGGCGTTTCGATCAGCGCCGCCACCGGCACGGCCGGGGCACCCAGCCTGGCCTCGATCTCGCCTAAGCGCATGGCCAGTTGATCGACCTGCGCGGCGGACTCCACCTTGGGCAGGAGAATCACGGTCAGCAGGTCGAGCGGCATGTGCTCCAGGTCTGCCGCGTACATGGCCGGATCGGCGTTCACGCGCAGGGCCACCGTGGCGCCGCGCGCGGCGAGTTCACGCACTGCCGCTACCGCCAGCGGGCGGGCTTCGGTCTTGCGTTCGAGCGGGATCGAATCTTCCAGGTCGACGATCAACGCGTCGGCGCCGCGCGTGGTGGCCTTGGCCAGCAGATGGGTCGAGGTGGCCGGGACGAACAGCAGGGAGCGCAGGGGTTTCAGTTGCATTCGATGGATCCTTTGTCGGCCAGAGCCTGAAGATGATGCGCCGTCGCACCCAGTTCGGCCAGTACTTCGGCGGTGTGCCGGCCGCGTCGCGCCGGATCGGGAGCGACTGTCTTCAGATGGGAGATGTCGTGCGGCATGGTCATTTTGACTTGCGGTTGGTATGGATTGTTCGGCGCGATCCACAAGCGGGACCCATGGCGGCGCACCTGCCGAGTGGACCGATAGCCCTAAGCGCGCGACTTCAGGCGCAGGCTCAGGCCGACCGGCGCCATCGTGAAGGCCATGTGTTCGCGCGCATCGCCGCCATCCGGGGTGGTCAGGCTTGCAATGTCGAACCGGCCGAGCAGCACCGCCATCGCCATCTTGATCTCCAGCATCGCCAGGGTGCGCCCTGGGCACACGCGCGGGCCGGCGCCGAATGGCATCGAAATGCGCTTGGCGGAACTTGCCGCCTGGCTCGATCCGCCGTAGCCCAGCCAGCGCTCCGGCATAAAGCGCGTCGCCTCCGGGATGAAGCGCTCGTCCACGCTGTCGTGGCGCATCACGCAGAACACCTGGGTGCCGGTCGGCACCCGCACGTCGCCGATCACCGAATCGCGCAACGCAAGCAACACGTTCATCGGCGCCACCGGTTTCAAGCGCATGGTTTCGTGAGCGCAGGCCTCCACGTAGTCGAGTGCGCCCATCTGCTCCGGGCTGAAGCGTTCGCTGTCGCCGGCCTGCGCGATTACTTCGGCCTGCGCCTTCGCCAGCATGTCCGGGTGACGCACGAGCAGGTAGATCATCCACGACAGGGTGTTGGCGGTGGTGTCTTCGCCGGCCAGCAGCATGGTCATTACGTTGCCGGCAACATGGCGGTCGCCAAGGCCGCTGTCGGGCTGGTCGGCAGCAAGGATCATTGCTTCGAGAAGATTGGGTGGATGCTCACGCCGGCCCGCGTCGTCATCCAGTCGCTTGCGTGCCGCCGCGATGAACCCGGCGATGGCCGTCTGCACCAAGGCGATGCTGCGATCGAGCGCGCGGTCGGACGGCAGCTTGAAATAGCGCCAGTAGTCGAAGGGCGCGAAGATGCGGTTGAACAACGCCGGAAAGATCTTGTCCAGATGCCGCTGGATCACATCTTCGCCCGATTCAAGCGTGTTCACCTCGGCGCCGAAGGCAAGGCCGGCGATGGTGTCGACGGTGTAGCGCATCAGGTCGGCCTGCAGGTCGATCGGCGCACCTGCCTGCGCCGCCTTGCTCCAGCGCTTCTCAAGACGCCGCGCCACCCGTACCATCGAGGGAAAGTAGGCCCGCACGTGCGCAGGGTCGAAGCCTGCCATCACCATGCGCCGCTGGCGCCGCCAATCCTCGCCGTTGCTGCCGAACACTCCGGGAAGAAGCCCCATCGCGGCCGACACCTGCTCCATGCGCGCGGAGCGCCGAAACCCGTCTGGCCGGTCGCGCAGCCCGGCGGCGATGGCCTCGTGGTCGGCCACCACCAGCATCTGGTGCCTGCCGAACTTGAGCCGGTAATAGGGGCCGTGCTCTTGGGCCCATTGTTCCAGTTGCAGATGCATCCGCGCCGGCTCGATCTGCAGGGCGTTGCCCATGAGCGGGATGCCGCGCGGGCCGGGCAGGTCGGCAATGTTGCGCAATGCGACCGGTTCCCCTGCTTTCGGTTCCGCCATGGTTTCCATTTTTGGTTCGTCAGTAGAAACTGTGGGCGAGCGGTGGCTCGGGCAGTTTTCCAAGTACATGATATAGCGAGAGTTCTGTGACTTTTAAGGTGCGGAACCCGTAGGATTTTCGCATAGTGACTTCGGCCTTGTTGTTGAGTCCCTCGACGACGCCGCTAGAGAACTGTTTTCGGGCGTGGAAATAGTTGAGCAGCAACTCGCGGTCGTTACGCATGGTGCGGGCGAATTCTTTCAGCGGATCGATGCGAGAGCGCATGGGATAACATCGTGAGCTTGTCCATCACTTGGTTCACGACAATGAGTCTGGGAGCACGCATCATCCAGCTGCGCAAGCACGTCGGCTGGACGCAACAAGCCTTGGCGGATGCGGTCGCCATCCATGTCAATCAAATCAAGAGGTACGAAGCCGGCAGCGCACAGCCCGCCGTCGAGGCGTTGAAGAGGCTCGCCCGCGCCTTCGCCGTGTCGTCCGATGCACTGTTGTTCGAGGACGGCGAGCGTGCGCCTTCCGACGATTTGAAGTTGCAGTCCGATGCGGTCAGCCGCTTCGACGATGAGGAGAAGCAGGTGATCCGCTCCCTGCTCGACGGCATGATCATCAAGCATCAGGCACGGCGCTGGGATTCGGCGCGCGCCGCGCTCGCCGCACCGGCACCAACGAAGAAGCCGGCGGCCGGCGCCATGCGCCATGCGCGCGTCGGCGCGCAGCGCGCATGAGCACCACGTCATCGTCATCGCCATCGCCGACACCGTTGTCGATCGAGGACATCGCCCAGCGCATCCTCATCGTGCGCGGCAGGCGTGTGTTGCTCGATGCCGACCTGGCGGCGTTCTATGGGGTTGTGACGAAGGGTTGTGACGAAGGCGTTCAATCAGCAGGTGCGCCGTAACCTGGGACGCTTCCCACCGGATTTCATGTTCCAGTTGAACGACGCCGAGTCGACCGCTTTAAGGTCACAATTTGTGACCTTAAAGAACGGTCGTGGTCAACATCGCAAGTACCTGCCGCTGGCTTTCACCGAGCACGGCGCGATCATGGCGGCCGCGATCTTGAACAGCCCGCGTGCGACCGAAGTCAGCGTTCATGTGGTGCGCGCGTTCATCGAACTGCGCAACCTGGTCGCCGGCAACAAGGAACTGGCCTCAAAACTCAAACGCCTGGAGCGCAAGGTCGATTCGCACGATCAGGCGATCACCGGGTTGATCGATTCGATGCGCGAACTCCTGGCATCGCCTGAACCGAAGAAGCGGCCTATCGGCTTCGTCTTTCCGGACGAGATGCCCGCGAAGAACTAACGTAACAGCGCCGCGCAACGCCGCTGCAATCGGGATAGGGGCGGTCAGATTACCTGACCGCCCCCTCCCACACCACCCGGCACGCGGGTCCGCACCGGGCGGTTCGAGAAGTTGAGGTCACGAGAGACGAGGGACGCCAATGCGGTCAAAGTAGGCTATCCCCCACTCCCGTAGGCCGCCACCGTCCTTGGGTGAACGGCCCCTCGCCCCACGGATTGTTGTCCGGTGCTGCGTTGCCCATGAGCGGGATGCCGCGCGGGCCGGGCAGATCGGCGATTTTGCGCAATGCGACCGGCGCGGCTGCATTGGGTTCCGTCAAGGTTTCCATCTTCGACTTGTTCCAAAGGAAAGTGTTGGTCCGTGCCGGTTTCCGACTGACCGACGCGGCAGTGTCGCATGAACGCCAAGCGCGATCCTGTCGCGGTCGACGCCTGCTGTGCACCGCGCGTCTGCGATAATCCTTCGCATGAATGAGCCGATGCATCCCGTGCAGCTCGAAGGCTTTCGGCGCATGACGCCGGCGCAGAAGCTGCAGATGGTTGCCGATCTTTACGCGGCGGGAATCGCCCTCAAGGCGGCCGGGCTGCGCATGGCGCATCCGGATTGGCCGGCGGCGCGACTCGACCTGGAAGCACGGCGCTCGCTGCTGTATGCCGGCACCTAGCCCATTGAGCCCATTCCTCGAACCTCTCGAGCGGCTTGGTTTTCCGTACTGCATTACAGGGTCCGTCGCGGCCAGTGTCTACGGCGAACCGCGGCTGACCGCAGACGTCGATATCGTGCTGCTGCTGCGCATCCGCGACGTCGCGGCGCTGCGGTCCGCATTTCCGGAAGGCGACTACTACGTGCCGCCCGACGAGACGCTCAAGCTCGAACTGGCCCGCGATTTGCGCGGCATGTTCAACCTGATTCACCATACGAGCCAGTTCAAGGCGGACATCTACCTCGCCGCCCGCGACCCGCTGCATGCCTGGGCACTGGCACACCGCCGCCGCATCGAACTCGGGGAAGGCAACCGCGGCGGCGCCTGGATCGCGCCGCCTGAGTATGTGATTCTGCGCAAGCTCGAATACTTGCGTGAGGGTGGCCAGGACAAGCATGTGCGCGATATCCGGTTCATCCTCGCCGTGACGGCGGTGGATCGAGCATTCCTCGAAACGGAAGTGGAGCGCCTCGGGCTGTGGGAGCAATGGCGCGCGTGTCAGCCAGAGCGATGATTGCGACGCGTTACGCCCGAGCCGAGCTTGCGAACGCCGACCGGCCGCTCGAGGTTCCCGACCGCACGCGTTCCCAGATAGCTAAAACCGGCGCAGTTCGATCGGCACTTCGGTGCTCACCACGGCCAAACTTGCTGTTGAAGGCCGGGATACCAGAGCGCTGGCGCGCTCTTATTTGGCCGGCGCACCGGCGTCGGTTCGATAGACCAGCAGATTGGTGTCGGGGAATGCGAGCATGCATCAACGGCCCGGCTTCGCTTTGCCGGTCTTGGCGGCCCCGCGATCGCGGGCGCGAGAATCGCCTCCTCGTCTGCCAGTCGGCGCAGGTGCGCTACGGTGATGATCTCGTCACGTCGAGTAGCGCTCGAGGCGCTCACAATAGTCGCAGGTGCCCGCCTTTCGTGCCCGGACCGGCCCTTCGCGCGACATGATGGTCAACTTGGCCAGGCTGCCGCCATGCGCCGCGATGACTTCATGCCTCGCATCTTCCCGTTCCGCTGCGCAGCGCGTTGTCATCTTTCGGCAACATGCGAAACATACGAGGAGAAAAAAATGTTTAGTCACGTGATGGTTGGGTCGAACGACCTCGAGCGCTCGAAGCGGTTCTATGACGCTACGCTCGGCACGCTGGGTGTCGGAGAGCCGGCGCGAAACATGGCGAGCACCGGCCACAACCGCCTCTTCTATCGACACGATGGCGGTACGTTCTGCGTCAGCGAACCAATCGATGGCGAAGCGGCATGCTCGGCCAACGGTGGCACCATTGGATTCAAGTGCAATTCGCCGGAGCAGGTGCAGCAGTTCCATGACACGGCAGTTGCACATGGCGGCGTGTCGATCGAGGAGGCACCGGGTCTTCGCGAAGGCAAACTAGGTGCACTGCACTTGGCCTATGTGCGTGATCCTGACGGCAACAAGCTTTGCGCGCTATACCGTGTACCGCAAGCGCGCCAATGAATCGCCGCTGAAGTGATGCAGTTGTATCCTCGACCTGATTGGTGAGGAAGCGATCCGCGCGGCAGCGGAGCTGCAAGGGCAGGCAAGTCGCGCGACCTCACTTTGGCCGAAGGTGCGACTTCGCGGTTCCTTTGCACTGGCCTGGAACGATCGATCAGATGCGGGCGGGCTGCACGGCGTCGAACGTGCCGATGCCGCGCAGATAGCGCGCGCTCTCGGCGGCATCCGCCTGCGGCGTGTTGAGCCCGGCCTGGTGGACCGTCACGTAGCCGCGATACCCGATGGCCTCGAGCGCGGCCATGATGTGCGGAAAGTCGATGCCGCGCGGGTCCCACAGCGGAATCTGCTCGAAACGGATCTCGCCGCGGCACCAGGTGCGCAAGACCGAGTCGCCGGCCGCGTCGAGGCGCTGGTTCTGCAGGTAGACATTGATGATGTGGGGCGCGAAGCGGCGAATCGCCGCAGCGCCGTAGCTCTGGCCGCAGGCTTCCAGGTTGGCCGCCTCATAGGTCAGGCCGAAGTTGGGGCGGCCGATGCGGCGCAGCACGTCGAGGATTTCGTCGCTTTTCTCGAACAGCGAACGGGTGTGGCACTGGTGGGCGAGGCGGATGCCGCGCTCGCGCGCTGCGTCGGCGGCGCGCTGCGCCCAGGCGATGTCTTCATCCTTGCGCAAGGCCACGCGGACGATGTCGCAGTCGAGCGCCGCCGCCAGGTCGAGGTGGGGCGTGATGTTGCGCAATGCCGCCGGTCCTTCGTCGCTGTTCTCGGGAATGGCGAAGTCGCCGGTGACCATCGACACCGCGAGGCCGCGGGCCTTGATCAGACGTGCCCGGGCGGCGACTTCCGCCGTCGGCGTCTGTATGCCGACCTGCGAGGCGCGCATGCAGATCGCGTGATAGCCGTTGTCCCGCGCGACGTCAGCCAGGGCATCGAACGGCAGCGAGGCTTCGCGCTTGTTGGAAAACTTCTCGGCGATGCGTGCGGAAAGAGAAAGCTTCATGGGGCGACTCCCGGATCGGCTTTGGTCGTGACCATGGTACGTCAACCGGCAGACGTGTGGCGGCGCGCAGGCCAGGCGCAGGCCGAAGGCGTCGCCGCAGTGCGTGCCGCCGAGGGACTGGGGTTTTCTCTATGATGACGCCTTGCGCGCAGGCATGGCGAAGGGCTGGTGCCGGGCATGCACTCCTGTCAAGTACGAGAACCACAGCAGGTCTGAATGTCACTTTCGGTCACCATCGCGAGCATCACCCATTGGCATGCGCCGCGTTCCTTGCGCATCCTGGGTGAGCGCGGAGCGCGCGTCGTCGGTTCATCCGCTGCGGACGCAGTTGCGAGCGCTGTCGCCGAACGGGCCGCTGCGGCAGCGCC